>JPPB01000196.1 GCA_001483205.1 alpha proteobacterium 3107 | reverse complement strand
CGCCGTCCCGCCCCCCCACGGGGCGGCGCGTTCGCGCCCCCCCGAGCGGGCCGGACGCGGCCCTTCGGGCTGTTTGCGCACCTGTCCCGGCAAGGCACTGCAACTTACGCCCTGACAGGATCAGGGGTGGACCCTGTGATCAATTTTACGTCACCACGCTATAATGACCGAGCCGGGCTGCCGCTTGCCGGGCGGGACGGTTTGGCTGTCGATGTGCCATTATGCAAAAGCCTTTCCCTTCACGCCTAAGCGCGGTAGGGTCGCGCCCGAAACACAGGAATGAAGGAGCCGATAATGGCCGATGAGACCGCCGACGCGGAAAACACCATCCTGATGGAGCTGAAGGACGGCACGGTGGCTATCCGACTGTTGCCCGACATTGCCCCCGGACATTGCGAGCGGATGAAGACGCTGGCCCGCGCCGGGGCTTATGACAATGTGGTTTTTCACCGGGTGATTGACGGCTTTATGGCCCAGACCGGCGATGTCAGGCACGGCAATGCCGACACATCCCCCGATCTGGGCCGCGCCGGGACCGGTGGCTCGGACCTGCCGAATCTGAAGGCGGAGTTTTCCGGCATCCCCCATGATCGCGGCACTCTGGGGGCGGCGCGCTCGGCCAGCCCGGACAGCGCCAACAGCCAGTTCTTCATCAACTTTAAGGATAATCACTTCCTCAACCGCCAATACACCGTCTATGGCCGGGTGGTTGCGGGGATGGAACATGTGGACGCCATTTGCCGGGGGGAACCGCCCGCAAACCCGGACCGGATGATCAGCGTAAAGGTGGCCGCCGATGTCAATGCGTAACCTGCTTCTTGCCGCGCTGATGCTGGTGGGGGCCGCGGCCCCCGGTGCCGCCGGAACCGGCCCCCGGCTGGTCATTGAGGTGGCGGGCGAGGCCAGCGGTGCGGTGGTCGTCGAGCTTCTGCCCGACATCGCCCCGCGTCATGTGGAGCGGATCACGGCGCTGGCCCGCGACGGAGCCTATGACAATGTGGTCTTTCACCGGGTGATTGATGGCTTCATGGCCCAGACCGGTGATGTTGCGTTCGGGCGCGCGGGCGGGGATGTGTCCCGTGCGGGCACCGGCGGCTCGGACCTGCCCGACCTGGGCGCGGAGTTCTCTGACGTTCCGTTTGAGCGCGGCATTATCGGCATGGCCCGCTCCGCCAGCCCGGACAGCGCCAACAGCCAGTTCTTTATCATGTTCGCCCCCGCGCCGCATCTGAACGGCCTCTATACGGTTGTCGGGCGGGTGGTCGAAGGCATGGAGGTGGTCGATGCGATCAAGCGCGGGGCGGGGCCGAACGGGGCGGTTATCGGCGCGCCCGATGTCATGCGCTCTGTGCGGGTTGCTGAACCGGGCGAGTGATGGCGGGATATGCGCCGCTTGATAAGGCTTCTGCATATGGGCTCAGCCGGGCGGAGCATTTGGGGGGCGATACAGCCTTATGCAGAGGTCTTTTGATACCCTGAAGCCGGTGGCGGACAATCTGTGGGTGATTGACGGCCCGGCGATCCGGTTCCGGGGGGTGGCGATTCCGGCCCGCGCGGTTGTGGCGCGGCTTGAGAACGGCGATCTGTGGGTCCATGCCCCGACACGGCTGACGCCGGAATTGCAGGCGGCGCTTGTCGCGCTCGGGCGGGTCCGGCATCTGGTTGCCCCGGCCTTTTCTGCGGTTGAGGCTCTTGCCCCGTGGCGGGCGGCGTTCCCCAAGGCCCGCGTCTGGTCGGCAGAGGCGGGCGGTGGCGGGCCGGAGCACCGGACAAAAGTGCTGAAGGCGGGCGGCGAACGTCCGTGGCGCGGACAGATCGGGCAAATCCTCGCCGAGGGGCGCGGCTCTTTTCGCGAGCCGGTGTTTTTTCATGTCCCGTCGCAAAGCCTGATCGTGTCACATCTGATTCACAATATCGAAACCGCGTGTCTGCCGGTGTGGGTGCGCCCGGTGGTCTGGTTTGCGGGGACGGATTATCCGCGGGGCGGAATGCCGCCGGTGGTGAAGGCGCGGTTTCGCGGGCGCGCCGGGGCGCTGACCGATGCGGTCGAGGCGATGCTTGCCCTGGACCCGGAGCGCATCATTCTGCGCCATGGCCGGAGTTTTGACCGGGATGGCGCGGGGCGGCTGCGTCATGTGTTCCGGCGGCTGTTGCGGGACCGCGAGTGGGAGCGTTTGCTGAGCGCGGGGCGCGGCAGGGCCTGAGGGTCGGGTTTTGAGTCTAAGCCCCGTCGCTGATCCCGCCCGGCGCTTGCGTCTGGCCGCGCTTTCCCGCCTCTCAATGGGGTGGGCGACACCCCCCTATACGGGCCGGACGCGGCCCTCACCGGTCTTGTGAAACCCGTCACCCGTATCTCCGCCGGACCCGGACATCATGCAGCGGCCCCCATCAACCGGTAAACACCCGTCACAATCCCGTGGGCAGGGCTAGGCGCACGGGTGCGAAGGCCGCATGTTGCCGGGTGTCCCCCGACGACAGCCCCAGGGAGAGCGACCATGCACCGGGTGATCCGCCTTGCCACCGCCATCATCCTTGCCGCGACTCTTACCGCGACCGCTGCACAGGCCAGCCCCGGCCTCTGGCGCGGGGAATGGCCCGACACCGATTTCAGCCTCACCACCGTTGACGACTGGGCCGAGATCCTCTCGGGCGGCCCGCCCAAAGACGGTATCCCGGCCATCACCGGCCCGGCCTTCATCACCGCCGCCGAAGAGGACCGTCTGG
>JPPB01000195.1 GCA_001483205.1 alpha proteobacterium 3107 | reverse complement strand
TCTCTCCCGGCAAACCGTTCGCCCGGTCCGGCGAATAGGTCAGAGATGTTGCCCTTATCCGCGGATAAGCCGCCCCCTCGCCGGGCTGTTCGGGCCTCTGTCCCGGCAAACCGTCCGCCCGGCTGAACCAATATGTCAGCAATACTGCCCTTATCCGCGGATAAGCCTCAGCCCGTGCCGGGCTGTTCGCGCCTCTGCTCCGGCAAACCATCCGCCCGGCCCGCGCCAATAGGTCAGCAGTACTGCCCTTATCCGCGGATAAGCGCCCCCCTCGCCGGACTGTTCGCGCCTCTGCTCCGACAAACCGTCCGCCCGGCTGAACCAATATGTCAGCAGTACTGACCTTATCCGCGGATAAGCCGCGCGCCCCTTGCCGGGGTGTTCATGCCTCTGCCCCGGCCAACCATCCGCCCGGCTGAACCAATATGTCAGCAGTGCTGCCCTTATCCGCGGATAAGGGGCACTCCCCTTGCGGGAACAGATGCGCGAACACCCCGAAGGGCCGCGACCGGCCCGCTCGGGGGGGCGCGAACGCGCCGCCCCGTGGGGGGGCGGGTCGGCGCGGCCCGGTCTTACGACCGGGCGGAGCATTTGGGGGGCGATACACCCTTATGCTGAGGTCTTAGGCCAGAGTGTTGTCCTTATCCGCGGATAAGGTCGCGCCCCACATGCCGGAACAGATGCGCGACCCGTCCGAAGGGCAGCAAGCGCCGGACGGGGCATTTGGCGGGCAATACCCCCTCATGCAAAGGTCTGCATAAAGCGCAGGTTCCGGGTCGCAAAGCCCCGCTCATGCCCTATGCTGGGGCCGGAACGGAGGCACCGATGGAAAACGGACACGACTATCACTATCACCTGATCCGCCGCGCACTGGCGGAACTGGACGCGGGCGGCCCGCAGATGTCCCTGAACGATCTTGCCGCGCGGATGCACATAAGCCCCGCCCATTTCCAGCGTGTCTTCAGCCGTTGGGTGGGGGTGTCGCCCAAACGCTATCAGCAATATCTGACCCTCACCCACGCAAAGACCCTTCTGCGCGACCGGATGACGGTGCTTGATGTTGCCCATGAAACCGGCCTGTCCGGGGGCGGACGCCTGCATGACCTGTTCATCCGGTGGGAGTCCATGAGCCCCGGCCTCTATGCCGCCGGTGGCGCGGGGCTGGTCATCCGCTGGGGCTGGTTTGACGGCCCGTTTGGCGAGATGCTGGCGATGGGCACCGACAGGGGGCTGTGCGGGCTGGCCTTTGCCTCGGAATGCGGGCGCGATGCGGCGATGGAGGACATGCGCGCCCGCTGGCCCCGCGCGGTATTCACCGAGGCCCCGGATGCCCTGCGCGCATGGGTCACCGGGGCCATCGCCGGGGCGGAAACCCGGCTGGTGCTGATCGGCACACCGCTTCAGATCAAGGTGTGGGAGGCCCTGCTGTGCATACCGTCCGGCCATGTCACCACCTATTCAGAGCTTGCCCGCGCCGTCGGCAGGCCAAAGGCGGTGCGCGCGGTCGGTACCGCGGTCGGGCGCAACCCGATAAGCTGGCTCATTCCCTGTCACCGGGCGCTGCGGAAATCGGGGGCGCTGGGCGGGTATCACTGGGGCCTGCCGGTCAAGCGCGCGCTTCTGGCACGGGAAAGTGCGCGGGAGGAGGCCGGGGCCGGTTCTTGAGGGTATAGACCTATGCATGATGACAAAGCTGGACAGATAGTTTGAGTCCAACTCCCGTCCCTGACCCCGCCTGGTCGCAAGACCGCACCGCCCCGTCTCGCGCCCTTGTCATCAGATAGCAACCGCTTGCTATTCCATGACAGACCGGATTGCTCTAATATCCGGGGGCAGAAACCATGTGCAAAGAGGCAAGACCGATGATGATTCGAGCAAAATCCCCCCTGATCCCGGTGATGGCGGGCATTCTGGCACTGGCCGCCTGCGACGACCAGAGGGTTTATGAAAGCGGCGAGCGCACCCGCACCGGCGACGGTGCCCTGATCGGGGCCGCCATCGGCGCGGTTCTGGGCGGGACTCACGAAGGCAGGGACCGCCTGAAGAACGCGGCCATCGGGGCGGCCATCGGCGCGGGCGCGGGCGCGGTTATCGGCGATGCGCTCGACCGTCAGGCCGCCGAGCTGCGCCGCAACTTCGGTGATGAGCGAATCAGTGTCGTCAATACCGGCTCGGCGCTGATCGTGACCATGCCCCAGGATATTCTGTTCGAGACCGACAGCGCCCGTGTCAGGCCCGGTTTGCAGGGTGACCTGCGGGTTCTGGCCACCAGCCTGCGGGACTACCCGGATACCACCGTCGATGTGATCGGCCACACCGACAATACCGGCGGGGCGGCTTACAACCAGCGCCTGTCCACCCGCCGGGCCGATGCGGTGGCCATCGTTCTGCTGCGCGCCGGGGTCGGGCGCGCGCGCGTTCGCGCCTATGGTCTGGGGGAGGACGATCCGGTTGCCTCGAACCTGACGCCGGAGGACCGGGCGCGGAACCGCCGGGTGGAGATTATGATTCACCCGAGCGCCTGAGAGGGCGCGGGTTACAGGGCGCGCCTGCCCGGCCCGGGCCAATATGTCAGCAGTACTGCCCTTATCCGCGGATAAGCCGCCCCCCCGTGCCGGGCTGTTCGCGCCTCTGCCCCGGCCAACCATCCGCCCGGCTCAGGCCAATATGCAGAGGTCTTTCAGATGATTTCGGCCTTGTCATCCGGGGCCCAAACGTGATGACCTGC
>JPPB01000194.1 GCA_001483205.1 alpha proteobacterium 3107 | reverse complement strand
CTCCGCCAGTCCGGGCAGTGTTTCAGCCCCTCTGCCCCCAGTGCCCGAACCGACAGGCCGGGGGCATGGGGGCCGTCAAGCCGCCAGCGAGCATCCCACAGGCCGGTGGTCGGGGCCTCAAAACCCTGAACCGCCCGCGCCTCTCGCGCAAACCGGACCTGACCGGCGGCCACCGAGATACGACAGCCCGCCAGGGTCCGGGTCATGCCAACTGCCGTGCCGCTGTCGCTCAAGGCGTCGATCAGGCTCTGAACGGACCGGGCGCGCGGGGCGTATCCGGCCCCGCTGATCCAGCGGATAGCACCAACAACCAGACGCCGCCGAATCTCCGGGTGACAGTCCATCAGGGCGCTGCGGGGGATCACCACATCGCCCGCAACCTGACGCGCGTGTGCCTCTGCAACCCCGGCGCAGGTCTCGGCAATGGCGTCGCCGGTCATGCGCAGATGCCCCGCCACGGCCCCAAGGGTGCGGGCGCTGATCCCCAGGGGTTTCAGGGCCACCAGCACCCTGCGCGCCCTGACGCGCCCGAAACGTTCATCTTCGTTCGAGGGATCATCCGCCCATTCAATGCCGTGACGCCGCAGGTATTGCCTGAGCGCCGCCCGGCTTGCCGTCAGAAAGGGCCGGGACCAGCAGACGCCCGCCGCCCGCCAGTTGCGGCGCATCGCCGCCAGCCCGTCCGCCCCGGCCTCACGCGCCAGCCGCATCAGAAATGTCTCGGCCTGATCATCACCGGTATGGCCCAGCACCACATGGGTGATGCCGCCCCGCCCCGCCCATTCAGCGATCAGGGCGTAACGGGCGCGACGGGCCTGATCCTGCAAATTACCCCTGCCGTCCTGCCCTGTCCAAGGGACGGTTTCATGGGCAACGCCCAGAGACGCGCAGAAACCGGCGACCAGCGCGGCCTCTTGTGCCGATTCGGGTCGCAGCCGGTGGTCAATGGTGACGGCGCACACCTGCCAGCCACGACAGGACGCGGCGCGGTGCATGAGGTGCAGCGCGGCCATCGAATCACCCCCGCCGGAAACCGCAACCCCGATCCGCCGGGGGGCATCGCCGGGGCGGGGCGTGTCACCAGGGCGGGGCGCATCATCGGAAAACGCCGCACACGCCATTTGCAAAAGCGGCGCGTCCCGGTCTTCAGCGCGCGGCCCGCCGCCGCTCACGGACAGCCGATTTCGGCCATCGCGACCCCGGCCTCATCATGCGCGCCGGAGCCGGGAAACCGCACACCGACCTGATCCAGCATCCGGCAGGCATCTTCGGCTGCACCCAGTGCCGCCAGTGTCACGCCCACCTTATAGAGCGCATCCGGCGCGATGGGACCGTCGGGCGTGATCGAAAAGCTGTCAAGATAGGCCCGCGCGGCGGACTGAACCTGCCCCAGTTGCTCAAGCGCGTCGCCGCGCAGGAAATATGCCTCGGCGCTGAGCGGGCCGCCCGGATAGGTCTCAACAAAAGCCGCGAACTGTTCCGCCGCCGATTGCAATTCCCCGGCCTCCAGCGCCGCCTGCGCGCGCTCGAAATCCGCCTTTTCGCCGACGGCCATTTCTGCCCCGTCCGGCGCGGAATCAGGCTCGGCAATCACGACGGTATCAGGCACCGCCCCGTCCAGTGTCGTGCCGCCATCGGTCAGATCGGCAATATCGCAGGCCGCTTCCAGCTCGCACAGGCGGAACTCCAGATCACCGATCCGGTTGCCGCCCTGCACTGCGATCCGCTCTACCCGAAATCCGATCTCTTCGGTCCGGGCGGTCAGGCGCTGCAATTCGCGCTCAATGACGTCGATCCGTTCCAGAGGCGTCGAACCGCCGACAAGCTCCCCCGGTGCGCCGGTGGTCAGAAGCTCGCGCCGCAGGCGCTGCACCTCGACATGCAGCACCGACAGCGCCTGACGAATGTCGGCAAGGGTTTGCTCGCGGTCCTGCGCCACCGCCGCCGCCGGGGTGACGCTCAGGGCCAGAATCAGCGCAAGCAGGCGGATCACCCGGCCCTCCTCAGTTAACCGGCGCGCCCGCGGTCACCACCGAGACCGCCCGGCGGTTCTGCTGATAACAGCTTTCATCCGAGCAGATTTCGGTCGGGCGTTCCTTGCCGTAGGATACGGTGCGCAACCGGTTTGCGGCCACGCCTTGGGAAATCAGGTATTCCTGCACCGAGTTTGCCCGCCGCGCCCCAAGCGCAAGGTTGTATTCCCGGGTGCCGCGTTCATCCGCATGGCCCTCGATCAATACGGCGTATTCGGGGTTGGCGCTCAGCCAGACCGCTTGTTCGCCCAGGGTCGCGCGCGCGGTGTCATCAAGTGTGCTCTGATCGACCGCGAACAGAACGCGATCCCCGACCGTGCGGTTGAAATAGGCGATGCTGGCCGGATTGGACGGGTCGCCAAGCGCCCCCGTGCCGCCGCCAAAGCCGCCGTCACCGCTGCCCCCGCCAAGGCGCGCCGGGTCCGTGCAGGCCCCGAGGCCCAATGCCGCGACCAGCAGGGCGGCTTTTGCAAGATGGGTCATGGAATATCTGCCCTCATTCATTTCTGTGTCTCCGGTGTTGTGCCATCATCGGTCAGGGCGTTTGAAAACTCAAGGCAAAAGCGGCGACCAGGCCGGGTCTGACGCCGCGCCGCCTGTGTTGACCCGCCGCAGGTTGCGCCCGGATATATCGACGGAATAAAGCGATGGCGCGCCGCCTGCGCCTGCGGTTTCCCGCATGAACATGATCACCCTGCCGTTGGGGGCCCAGGTTGGCCCCTCATCAAGAAACGAGGCCGTCAGCAGGCGTTCTTCGCTGCCGTCGGCGCGCATCACACCGATATGGAACCGCCCGGCATTCTGTTTGGTAAAGGCGATCATGTCACCGCGCGGCGACCAGACGGGGGTGCCATAGCGCCCTTCGCCAAAGCTGATCCGCCGCACCTCGCCGCCGGTTGCGGGCATCACGTAAAGTTGCGGCGCGCCGGAGCGGTCGGATTCAAACACAACCCGCCCGCCATCGGGGGAAAAGCTGGGGGCGGTTTCAATCGAAGGGGCCGAAGTCAGGCGCCGGGGTTGCCCGCCGCTAAGATTGAGCACGTAAATATCGGTGTTGCCGCCGGTGCTCAGCGAATAGACGACGGACTGCCCGTCCGGGCTGAAACGCGGCGCAAAGGT
This sequence comes from alpha proteobacterium 3107, assembly GCA_001483205.1. Lineage (GTDB taxonomy): Bacteria > Pseudomonadota > Alphaproteobacteria > Rhodobacterales > Rhodobacteraceae > 3107. Next base: position 11,650 of record JPPB01000194.1, on the reverse strand, counting down.
CATTATGCCCTGCTGATCATCAAGCACCCGGCGCTGTGCGGTGCTGACTTCCATCATATAGATGCGCGGAATCCCGCTCTCGTAAGAGGTATAAAGCACCCGGTCCCCCGCCGGGGAAAACCGCGGGGCCAGCACGATGGAAGAGGCATCGGTCAGATAGCGGATATTTTCCCCGTCATAATCCATAATCGCCAGTCGCTTGCGCCGGTCATTCTTTGGCCCGGTTTCGGCGACAAAGACCACCCGGCTGTCGAAATAGGGCCGTTCGCCGGTGATCCGGGAATAGACCGTATCGGCGACCTTATGCGCCAGCCGCCGCCAGCCGCTTTCAGAACCACCAAGCTGCAACCCTTCGCCCATCTCCTGCCCGGCGAACACATCAAACAGGCGGAACTTCACCGTCACCTGCCCCGACGCGCTGACATTGACCGCCCCGACAATCAGCGCCTGCGCGTTGATCGCCCGCCAGTCGGGATAGCGGATCGGGCTGTCGAACGCTGTGACCCGGCTGATGAACGCCTCTGGCCCGATGCGGCGAAACAGGCCGGTGCCGGTCAGGTCGGCGGCGACGGTTTCGGAAATGCGCTGCGCCATCTGCCCGGCGGCGGCGTTTTCGGCCACAAAGACCGGCAGGGCAAAGGGCAGGGGTTCGATCACCCCTTCGGTGATTTCGATCCGCAGCGGCCCCTGAGTGCCCTGAGCCAGAGCGGTTTGTGCCGGAAGGCCGGGGATCAGCAGCAGCGCGGCCAGGGCCGGGGCCAAAATCGGGGCCAGTCGGGCGAAAGGTCTCATCTGGTCCTCATCGTTTCCGGGTTGAAGGTCATTTCAATCTCCCGCCAGTGGTCATATTTTTCAACCGGCAACTGATAGCCGCCCCGCTGACAGCGCAGAATTGCCCGCCGCGCCGCCTGAAAGGCGATCTCTGCCGCCCGCCCGGACCCGCCTTCGCTTGATAACAGCTTCAGCGAACCGTTGACGACCTTACCATCCCGATCCATCGACATGCCAATCACAACCGTGATATTTGCGGCCTCTGACCCCACATCCACTTGCCAGCATGTTTGCACCGCCACACGCAGGGCGTCGCGTTCGCCCTGAGTCAGCGGCGGGCCGAAAGCGCGGGGCGTCGTGTCGGGTGTCGTGTCAGCGGGTTCATTCGCGCGGGCAATCGCTTCTTCGATGGTGTCATTGAGCGAATCACTTTCGGGCGTTGGCGCATCAGGGGGCGGATCAGCGGCAGGTGCGGGGCGCGCAGGGCGTGACGGCGGACGCGGCGAGGCCCGGGCCACCGCATCCCTTACCGTTTCCGCCTCGGTCACGATCTCAGGGGCCGCCGCTTCGGGGGCGGTTTCCTGCTGCACCTCCTCGGTCGCCGTCCGGCTTTCGTCCGGCTGCCGCGCCGGTTGCAGGCTGTCCGCGATCCGCACCTCCGGCTCCGGCGGGGGGGCGGGCGACGGCGCAACCCGATCAGCAGGCGCGGGCGCGCTGTCCGGCGGCGCATCATGGGCCGTCACGGGCGCATTCTCTTCCGGCTCTTCCGGCGGCGAAACCGGCGCGTCAGGGGCGACGGATGCCACCTCGGGCCGGGCGGTCTCGGCAATGGCAGAGACATCCGGCGCGCTGTCCGGCTCTGCGGTTTCGGGAATTTCGGGAACGCCCGCCGTTGTCGGCGCATCATCCGCCGAAGGCAACGCCGGGGCAGGGGCCTCTTCCGGCGCGGGCGGGGCATCGGCCGCCGGGGCCGGGTCTTCGGGCGGGGGACCGGGCTGCGACAAAAGTGCAAAGTCGCTTTCGCTCAGGATCACCGCATCGGTCGCGGTGAACTCCGGTTCATCCACACGGGCAAACAGGCCGCCAAGCAACAGCCACAAGATCAGGGCCATATGCCCCGTGCCCGAGATGATAAAACCGGTGCGCACCTGCCTGCCTCAGCCGTCGCGCCCGTCAAGCGCCGGGCCGCCGGTTTCCGTCACCAGCCCGATATTCCTGAAACCCGCCGCGTTCAGCGCACCCATAACCTGCATGACATCTTCATAGGCAATCGCGCCGTCCGCGCGGATGAAAACCTTTTCGCCCTCGCGTTCCGCGGCGATGGCCCGCAGTCTGGGGATCAGGTTGCCGCGCGGGGTTTCGGTGGTCTGGATCAGCATCCGCCCGTCAGCCGTCAGCGTGATCGTCAGGGGTTCTTCCCGCTCCGAGGGCAGCGCACCCGCCGAGGTTTCCGGTAATTCCACCGGCACACCCACCGTCAGCAGGGGGGCCGCGACCATAAAGATGATCAGCAGCACCAGCATCACGTCCACAAAGGGGGTGACGTTGATCTCGCTTATCGCCTGATGGCGGCTGCCCCGGCCCGAGCGCCGCCGCCGCCCGCCGCCTGCCGCCCGCTTGATGACACCCGCGCCCATGTCAACTGTCCAACTGGCGCGACAGGATAGTGGAAAATTCGTCGGCGAAGGCCTCGTATCCCGCAACCAGCCGGTCACTGTCGGCGGACAGCTTGTTGTAGAAGATCACCGCCGGTATCGCCGCTAAAAGCCCCAGCCCGGTGGCGAAAAGCGCCTCGGCAATGCCCGGCGCAACCACGGCCAGGTTGGTATTTTGCTGGGCTGCGATTTCGATAAAGGCGTTCATTATCCCCCAGACCGTCCCGAAAAGCCCGACAAACGGCGCTGTGGAGCCGACAGTGGCCAGAAACGGCAGGCCCCCGGTCAGGCCCTCGCTTTCCTTGGCAATCGCCACATCCATTGAGCGCTCGATCCGGGCCTGGGCACCCGCGATCAGCCCGCCGCCCTCGCGGTGAGAGCGCTGCCATTCCAGCATCCCGGCGGCGAATATCCTTTCGGACGCGCCCGACGGGGTGGGGCCGATGCGCCCGAACAGCTCATTCAGCGGCTCGCCGGACCAGAAAGCGCGGTCGAAAACGCCCGCCTCGGTCCGGGCCGCCCGGTAGTTGATCAGCTTTTGCACGATGATCGCCCATGACCAGAAAGAGGCCGCGATCAGCATCAGCATCACCAGTTTCACGACCAGCGTCGCCCGCGCAAACAGCGACCACATAGAGAAATCAATCTCCCGCGCCGCGCCAAGAATTTCGGTTTCCATGGTCCTGCTCTTTATGTTCCGGTTGCCTTTGCCGGTTCTGATTGCGGGCAGACTACATCAGTTGCGCGGGGAATGCTATGAATTGACGACCGGTTTTGCGGAATTTGATGTTTGCCCCAGACACCGGCGGATATTCGCCGGAAGCCGTGCCGGGCGTCCGGTATCCGTCACCGCCGCCAGAGTAACCCGCGCGGCAAACAGCACCTCGGCCCCCCGGCGGACAGTCTGATCCAGAAACAGGCGCGCGCCGGTGATGGCCGTGGCCGTCGTGTCAACCGTCAGCCGGTCATCGAATCGGGCCGGGCAGAGATAGTCGGCCTCGATCCGGCGCACGGCGAAAACGATGCCATGATGTGCTCTCAGCGCGGTCTGGTCAATCCCCAGACCCCGCACCCATTCCGTGCGGGCGCGCTCGATGAACTTCAGGTAATTGGCATAATAGACGATGCCCGCAAGATCGGTGTCCTCGTAATAGACCCGGATGTTGAAGTGATGGGTCATCGGCCTGCCCTCCGTCCGGCCCGAACAGACCCCACCCCGCCGGAAATGACAAGCGCCAACCGAGTGGGTGGGGTGGTGGCTTTCAGGTCTGTCGGCACACAATGGGGCATTGAAAAGTGATCTGCATATTGGCCGAGCCGGGCGGGGCGATTTGGCAACTGACGCACCATCATGCAGAGGTTTCGGGAATTGTGTTTTCCGCCCCCCCCCTCAACTCCCGTGGGCGGCGAACGGGGCCTCATCCCCCCACAGCGCGCGGACCCGCCGGTCCCGCCCGCAGGCCTTGCGATAGGCCTTGTAGGCATCCGCCTGCTGCTTGATCCCGAAACGGGTGATCACCCGGCGCGTGCCCTTATAATAATCCTGATGCTTACCCCCGGCCTCATAAAACGCCGTCTGCGGCAGAACCGGGGTCACGACCGGCGCGCCAAGCTCTGCCTGCGCCTCGGCCCGTGCCGCCTCTGCCGCCGCCTGCTCTGCCGGATCAGCAACAAAAACCGCCGTCCGGTAGGCGTCCCCCCGGTCGCAGAACTGCCCTCCCGGATCGGTCGGATCGACCGAGCGGAAAAACAGGTGCAGCAATTCCGCATAGCTGACGCGGGCCGGGTCATAGGTGATCTGCACGGCCTCATAATGGCCGGTATCGCCGCGCGTCACCTGCCGGTAGCTCGGGTTTTCCACATGCCCGCCGGTAAAGCCGGAAACCGCTTCCACCACGCCGGGGACGCTCTCGAAATCGGATTCAACGCACCAGAAACAGCCCCCGGCGAACACGGCAGTGGCGCGGTCTGCGGCCTCGGCGGTCCGGCACTGGACCATCACGCCGATGGCCATGGCAATCATCAGAAGGACCGGTTTCATCGTCTGTGTGCGCGTCATCATCAACCCTCTCTGGCTGTTCGGGGGCAAGGTTCGGACAACCCTTGCAGAGGCCCGCGCGGGCGGACAAGCCCCTGCCCGGCACACTCACGGCATGGTGAACGGGTTTTACCGCCCCGGCCGCCGGTTCCGCATCGCCAGAAGACGCAGGCGCAGGGCGTTCAGTTTGATGAAACCGCTTGCATCCCTCTGATCATACGCGCCCGCGTCATCCTCAAAGGTCACATGCTCCTCGGAATAGAGCGAACGCTCTGACCACCGGCCCACGCAGGACGCCAAGCCCTTGTAGAGCTTCATGCGCACGGTCCCGGTCACATGTTCCTGGCTCTGGTCAATGGCCGCCTGAAGCATTTCGCGCTCCGGCGAATACCAGAAACCGTTATAGATCAGCTCGGCATATTGCGGCATCAGCCGGTCCTTCAGGTGCATCGCACCCCGGTCCATGGTGATCGATTCCATGCCACGATGAGCGGCCAGCAGGATGGTCCCGCCGGGGGTTTCATAGATGCCACGGGATTTCATGCCGACAAAACGGCTCTCCACCATATCAAGACGGCCAATGCCGTGCCTGCGGCCATGATCATTGAGCCGGGAGAGCAGCGCCGCCGGGCTGAGCGCCGCGCCGTCAATGCTGATCGCATCGCCGTTCCCGAACCCGATCTCGATGAACTCCGGCGTATCCGGTGCGTCCTCGGGGTGCAGGGTGCGCTGATAGACATGATCGGGGGCCATATGCGCCGGGTTCTCCAGCGCCTTGCCCTCGGACGAGGTGTGCAGCAGGTTGGCATCGACCGAAAACGGGGCCTCACCGCGTTTGTCCCCGGCAATCGGAATCTGGTGCGCCTCGGCGAATTGCAGCAGTCTGGCGCGGGAGGTCAGGGTCCATTCCCGCCATGGGGCAATCACCCGGATGTCAGGGTCAAGCGCATAGGCCGCCAGCTCGAACCGCACCTGATCATTGCCCTTGCCGGTGGCCCCGTGAACCACAGCATCCGCGCCGGTCTCGCGGGCAATTTCGACCAGACGGCGAGAGATAAGCGGGCGGGCAATCGCGGTGCCCAGCAGATATTGCCCCTCATAGACCGTATTGGCGCGGAACATCGGAAAGACGAAATCGCGGACAAATTCCTCGCGCAGGTCTTCGATATAGATGTTTTCGGGGCGGATACCCAAAAGCTCCGCCTTGCGGCGGGCGGGGGCCAGCTCTTCACCCTGGCCGAGATCGGCGGTGAAGGTCACCACTTCGCAGCCATATTCGGTTTGCAGCCATTTCAGGATGATCGAGGTGTCAAGGCCGCCGGAATAGGCAAGGACGGCTTTCTTGGGGGCGGACATGCGTGGGGCGCTCCTGCATTTCGTGGCTGCCCGCGCGGTTAGCGGGTTTTGCGGGTGGGGGCAAGGCGGTGGTGCAAGGGGCGCGCGCGGTGCCCGGCCCCGTTGAAGACCTCTGCATAATGGCGCATCGCTGGCCAAACCATCCGCCCGGCGCTTGCGCCGGGCAGCGCCTGCCTGCCCCCCGGCAGGCGCTTTGAACGCCTCAACCCGCTGGGGTGTATGGTCTTTATGGCAAGACCATCGCCAATTTAGACCGTCACGAAAAGCGCCCGCCCAGGCAGGCGGCTGCCCGGCTCGGCCATTATGCAGAGGTCTTTGAATGTAAGCGCTTTCACTGAGGTTGTAAGCGCTTACATTCCGGGCAAGAGGCATAGGCCGCGTCCGGCCCGCACGGGGGGTGCGCGCCGCCCACCCCATTGAGGGGTAGACGGCGCGGCCCGGCGTTCCGCCGGGCAGGGTCAGGGCCGGAACCTGGACTCAAAATCCGGGCGTCACGCTATATTGCCAGCCCCGGATCACAGCCAGTCGCGCAGAACCGCGATCAGCGGCAGATCAGCAGGCGGCATCGGACAGTCGCGCAGGTCACGGGCGCGAACCCACCTCAACGCCTGGCCCTCGCGCGACACCGGCCTGCCCTCCCACTTGCGGCAGGCAAAAAGCGGCATCAGCAGGTGGAAATCCTCATAGCCATGGCTGGCGAAGGTCAGCGGCGCAAGGCAACTGTCCCATGTCCGAATGCCCAGCTCTTCCTCAAGTTCACGGACAAGCGCCTGCTCGGGCGTTTCCCCCGCCTCGACCTTGCCGCCGGGAAATTCCCACAACCCGGCCATCGGCTTCCCCTTTGGGCGGCGCGCCAACAGCACCCGGCCATCCGCGTCAATCAGCGCCACCGCCGAGACCAGCACCACCTTCAAGACCGGTAATCCGCGTTGATCGAGACATATCCGTGGGTCAGGTCACAGGTCCAGACCGTGGCGCGCCCCGCGCCCAGCCCCATGCCGACCCGGATCAGAATCTCCTGCCCCTTCATATGCGCCGCCGCGTCCGCCTCCCGGTATGCAGGCGACACCTGACCGCCCTCAGCCACCTGCACATCACCGAAACGGATGCTCAGCCGGTCCCGGTCTGCCGCGCCCGCCCCGGATTTGCCGACCGCCATCACCACCCGGCCCCAGTTCGGGTCTTCGCCCGCGACCGCAGTCTTGACCAGCGGCGAATTGGCAATGGCAAACGCCACCCGGCGCGCGTCTGCATCACTGGCCGCGCCCTCAACCTGCACCTCGATGAATTTGCGCGCCCCCTCGCCGTCGCGAACCACCTGATGCGCGAGATCAAGCATCACCGTCTTTAGCGCGGCCTCGAACGCCCGCCCGCCCGCACTGTCGCGGTCCGTGATCGGCGGGGCCGTGCTCTGCCCGGTTGCCGCCAGCAGCAGCGTGTCAGAGGTCGATGTATCACTGTCCACGGTGATGCAGTTAAAGCTCTGCCCCGTCACCTCTGACAGCATCGCCTGCAAGACCGGCTGCGCCACCGTCGCGTCGGTGAAGACAAAAGCCAGCATCGTCGCCATGTCCGGCGCAATCATGCCCGAGCCCTTGGCGATCCCGGCGATATGCACCGGCGCGCCCGCATCAAGCGTCGCGCCCGCGCCCTTGGGGAAGGTGTCGGTGGTCATTATCGCCCGCGCCGCATCAGGCAGTGCCATAGGCGACAGCGCCGCCGTCAGCGCGCCCGCCCTGGCGGTGATCCGCTCATGGGGCAGGGGGGCACCGATCACCCCGGTTGAGGCGGTGAAAACCCTGTCCGGCGGCGCGCCTGTTGCCTGTGCCACCGCGGTGGCAATGGCGTTGACCGCATCCACCCCGGCCCGCCCGGTGAAAGCGTTTGCATTGCCGGAATTGACCACAATCGCCGCGCGCCCTCCGGACGGGCCGCCGAGCTTGGCCTGACAGTCAAGCACCGACGCCGAGCGGGTTGCCGAGCGGGTGAACACCCCGGCGATGGTCGTGCCGGGGGCAAGGCGCGCCAGCATCACATCGGGGCGTCCGGCATAGGCCACCCCTGCCCCGACAGCGGCAAACTCTGCGCCGGGGACCGGGGGCAGATCGGGAAACCCGCCCTTCGGGGCCAGCGGCGAGACAGGCAGCGCTTTTGTGGCCATATGCGCCCTCAGTCGGCAAGAATATCGGGATCAGACAGAATCGACGGGTCGATTTCGCCCTCTTCGGCCCGCGCAATCTCGGCGGCATCAATCAGCGCCTGCACTGCCTCCCTCGCCACCTGCTGCTCAATGCCCGCAATCAGTTGTGCGCGCGTCTCTTCCAGCGTCGGGGCCGGTTTTTCGCGGGTCTCATTCAGGGTAACCACATGCCAGCCGAATTGAGTCTTGACCGGTTCAGAAACCGCGCCCACCTCCAGCGCAACCACCGCTTCCTCGAATGGCGGCACCATCGCGCCGGGGCCGAACCAGCCCAGATTGCCGCCACCCGGACCGGACGGGCCGGTGGAATGCTCAACCGCGAGTTCGGCAAAATCGGCCCCGTCGTTCAACTGGTTGATCAGGGCTTTTGCCTCGTCCTCGGTCTCCACCAGAATGTGCGAAGCGTTGTATTCGGTCTGGGGCGTCGCATCGGCATAGGTTTCGTCATAGGCGGCCTGAATGGCCTCTTCCGTCACTGCGCCATCAACCGCCCTTTCCACCGCCTTGGCAGCCAGAATCTTGCGGATTTCATTCTCAATCGACAGTTTCGTCGGTTCGGGCACCTCGCCATTGAGGGACTGGAGCAACACCAGATCCTGGATCAGTTGCTGAAGCAGGCCCTCGAACAGAACATCGTCGGGCAGGCTCTGATATTGCGCGGGCAGGCTGCGCCGCAACATGACCATGTGGCCGACGGTGATGTCCGTTCCGTTGACCGTCGCCGCGACCGTCCCGGCGTCCTCTGCCCCCGCAGGCAGGCAGAGATGTGCGGACACCACCATGGCCGCCATGAATTTACCGTGCTTCAACATCTTTCATTCCTCTGAAGCTGCCGCCCACAGCCGCGGCGTTGACACCATCTGACCCGCCCCTTACATCGCTGTGGGATTCGAGGGGCGTTCCTGAGCGTTATTCTCCTGCCCTTCTAGGGGCACCGGGGCGCGCGGGCAAGACGCCACCCCCGCATGATCGTATAGGGTTCAGAAAAATGCTGAGTATGGGAACGTTCGCCAAGAGGATATTTGGCTCTCCGAACGATCGCAGGATCAAGGCTGTCCAATCGGTCATCGACAGGATCAACGCGCTTGAGCCGGATTTTCAGGCGCTGTCCGATCAGGGGCTGAAGGACAAGACCAAAGAACTGCGTCAGCGCGCGGGCGAAGGCGAAAGCCTTGACGACCTGCTGCCCGAAGCCTTCGCCAACTGTCGCGAGGCCGCCCGGCGCGCCCTTGGCCTGCGCGCGTTTGATGTTCAGCTTATGGGCGGCATCTTTCTGCATCAGGGCAATATCGCCGAGATGAAGACCGGCGAAGGCAAGACCCTGGTCGCGACCTTCCCGGCCTATCTGAATGCGCTGACCGCCGGGGGGGTGCATATCGTCACCGTCAACGACTATCTTGCCCGGCGCGATGCGGAATGGATGAACGAGGTTTATAAGGCCCTTGGCCTGACCTGCGGCGTTGTCTGTCCGCAACAATCGTCGGCAGAAAAGAAGACAGCCTATGACTGCGATGTGACCTACGCCACCAACAATGAGCTCGGCTTTGATTATCTGCGCGACAACATGAAATCAGAACTGTCGCAGATGTTTCAGCGCGGCCATGCCTTTGCCATCGTCGATGAGGTTGATTCGATTCTGATTGATGAGGCGCGCACGCCGCTGGTTATCTCCGGCCCCGCGCAGGACCGTTCGGACTTGTATGTCGCCATCGACAAGCTGATCCCGGATTTGTCCGAAGAGCATTACACGCTGGACGAAAAGACCCGGAATGTCTCTTTCACCGAGGAAGGCAATGACGCCCTTGAGGCGCTCCTGCGCGATGCGGGTCTTCTGCCCGAGGGCCGGTCGCTCTATGACCCGGAATCGACCACCATCGTGCATCACGTCAATCAGGGCCTGCGCGCGCGCACCCTGTTCCACAAGGACAGGCATTATATCGTCCGCAAGGGCGAGGTGGTGCTGATCGACGAATTTACCGGCCGGATGATGGCGGGCCGCCGGCTGTCTGACGGGCTGCATCAGGCGCTTGAGGCCAAAGAGGGCGTTGCGATTCAGGCCGAGAACGTCACCCTGGCCTCTGTCACCTTTCAGAACTATTTCCGCCTGTATAACAAGCTGGCCGGGATGACCGGCACCGCCGCCACCGAGGCCGAGGAATTTCGGGAAATCTATGGTCTCGGCGTGATCGAGGTGCCGACCAACATGCCGGTGGCCCGCGTTGACGAGGACGATGCCGTCTATCGCACCACGGATGAGAAATATGACGCCATCACCGAAAGCATCCGCGAGGCCCACGGCAGGGGCCAGCCGATCCTCGTCGGCACCACATCGATTGACAAGTCGGAATCCCTGTCTGCCCTTCTGGACAAGGCCGGGATCGGGCATAATGTGCTGAACGCCCGCCAGCATGAGCGCGAGGCGCAGATCATCGCCGACGCGGGCAGGCTGGGGGCGGTCACCATCGCCACCAACATGGCCGGGCGCGGCACCGACATCAAACTGGGCGGCAATGTCGAATTTGCGGTGATGGAGGCAATCACGGCTGAGCCGGACGGCGACCACACCGCCATCCGCGCCCGTATCGAAGAGGCGCACAAGACCGATGAAGACGCGGTAAAGGCCGCCGGGGGGCTGTTCGTTCTGGCCACCGAACGGCACGAATCGCGCCGGATCGACAACCAGTTGCGGGGCCGGTCGGGGCGTCAGGGCGATCCGGGGCGCTCTGCTTTCTTCCTGTCGCTCGAGGACGACCTGATGCGCATCTTCGGGTCCGAGCGGCTCGACAAGGTGCTCTCGACCCTTGGCATGAAAGAGGGCGAGGCAATCGTCCACCCCTGGGTCAACAAATCGCTGGAACGCGCTCAGGCCAAGGTCGAGGGGCGCAATTTCGACATCCGCAAGCAGCTTTTGAAATTTGACGACGTGATGAATGATCAGCGCAAGGTGATCTTTGCCCAGAGGCGCGAGATCATGGAGGCCGCCGATCTGTCCGAAATCGTCCGCGACATGCGCCATCAGGTGATCGACGATCTGGTCACCCGCTACATGCCGCCCAAGACCTATGCCGATCAGTGGGAGACAGAGGAGCTTCAGGAAACGGTGCAATCCCGGTTGGGGCTTGAGGTTCCGGTCGCTGATTGGGCCGGGGAAGAGGGCGTGGATGACGATACCGTCCGCGAGCGTCTGGAGCAGGCCTCGGACGAGTTTATGGCCGCGAAGGCCGCGCAGTTCGGCCCGGAAAACATGCGCAATATCGAAAAGCAGCTTTTGCTGCAAACCATTGACGGCAAATGGCGGGAGCACCTGCTGACGCTGGAACATCTGCGTCTGGTCATCGGTTTCAGGGGCTATGCGCAGCGTGATCCGCTGAACGAATACAAGACCGAGAGTTTTCAGCTTTTCGAGGCCCTTCTGGATACGCTGCGCGAGGAGGTTTCGCAAAAGCTCTCCCGTATCCGGCCCCTGAGCGAAGAAGAGCAGAAGCAAATGATGGCGCAGATGCTGGCGCAGCAGAAGGTGCAGGCGGGCGCGGCGGGCAAGGGGGGCAAGGCGGATATGGCGGGTGCCGGGTCTCAGGCGGGTGGTTTCGATGAAAACAGGCCGGAAACCTGGGGCCATCCGGGGCGCAA
>JPPB01000193.1 GCA_001483205.1 alpha proteobacterium 3107 | reverse complement strand
GGCCCGGCGGAAGCGAAGCGCCCGCCATGGGGCGGGGCGGGCGCTGCCCGGCGTTCCGCCGGGCGGGACAGGTTGGCCACTGACGTGCCAATAGGTCAGAAGTCTTGCCCTTATCCGCGGGTAAGCGCGCCCCTCGCCGGGCTGTTCGCGCCTCTCTCCCGGCAAACCATCCGCCCGGCCCAGGCCAATATGTCAGCAGTGCTGCCCTTATCCGCGGATAAGATGCGGGGGCGTCGGTGTCAGGCCCTTTGCCGGGACAGGTTCGGACCCGTCCGAAGGGCCACACCCGACCCGCACGGTAGGCGCGAACGCGCCGCCCCGTGGGGGGGCGGGACGGCGCTGCCCGGTCTTGCGACCGGGCGGGACGGGTTGGCCAGTGACGCGCCAATAGGTCAGAAGCCTTGCCCTTATCCGCGGATAAGCCGCCATCCCCTTGCCGGGGTGTTCGCGCTTCTGTCCCGGCAAACCATCCGCCCTGCACAAGCCGATATGCAGAGGTCTTCCCCTACACGATCACCTCCTGCGGTTCCTGCACACCCACCCCGAACACCCGCTTATAACGGGCAATTTCCGCCTCCGGCCCCATTGCCTTTGCCGGATTGTCGGACAGCTTCACCGTGGGCCGCCCGCCCGCCGACACCGCCTTGCAGACCAGTGAAAACGGGGCCAGCCGGTCCCCCTGCCCCGGTGCCAGATTGCGAAAATCATTGGTCAGCAGCGTCCCCCAGCCGAAACTCACCTTCACCCGCCCGGCAAAGCGCGCCTGCAATGCGACGATCCTGTCCGCATCCAGCCCGTCAGAAAAGATCACCAGCTTGTCCTTCGGCTCTTCGCCACGCTCCCGCCACCAGCGAATCGCCGCCTCTGCCCCCTGCTCCGGCGCGCCGCTGTCGATGCGAATGCCGGTCCACCCCGCCAGCCAGTCAGGCGCACGGCCCAGAAAGCCCTCGGTCCCGTAGGTGTCCGGCAGGATGATGCGCAGATTGCCGTCATGTTCCTCGTGCCAGTCGCTCAGAACCTCATAGGGCGCGCGCGCCAGTGCCGCATCGGTTTCGGCAAGGGCGGCATAGACCATCGGCAGTTCATGGGCATTGGTCCCGATTGCCTCGATGTCCCGCCGCATGGCGATCAGACAGTTAGAGGTGCCGACGAACCGCGCGCCCAGCCCCTCGATCATCGCCTGAACGCACCAGTCCTGCCACAGAAAGGAATGCCGCCGCCGGGTGCCGAAATCGGCAATCCGCACATCCGCCCCGCGCAGGCGTTCGATCTTTTCCCACAGCCGGGTCATGGCGCGGGCATAGAGCACCTGCAACTCGAACCGGCCCATGGTGTTCAGAACCGCCCGCCCGCGCAGCTCCATCAGCACCGAGAGCGCCGGGACTTCCCACAGCATCACCTCGGGCCAGACGCCCTCGAATGTCAGCACATACTGATCGCCCGCCCGTTCAAGGTGATAGGGCGGCAGGCGCAGGCGCTCGAACCATTCCATGAAATCGGGCCGGAACATCTGGCGCTTGCCATAGAAGGTGTTGCCGCGCAGCCAGGTGCTTTCGCCCCGCGCCAGTGATAAAGAGCGGATATGGTCGAGTTGTTCGCGCAGTTCGCCCTCATCAATCAGCCGGGCGAGCGGGACAGAGGCCGTCCGGTTGATGAGCGAGAATGTCACCTGCGTGTCGGGCCGGTTGCGCAACACCGACTGACACATCAGCAGCTTGTAGAAATCGGTGTCGATGAGCGACCGCACGATCGGGTCGATCTTCCATTTGTGGTTATGGACGCGGGTGGCGATGTCGGTCATGGTGTGGTCCTGTTGCCCGGTCAGCAGGCGCGGGTGGTTATACGGGTCACGCGCCTCATACCGTGCGCACCCCTTCCGCCGCCATCGCCTCAAGCGCCGCGCGCAAAGAGCCGTCAAGGTCAATCGCCCGGCACAGGCCAAGCTCGACCGTCACCCCGAACCCCAGCCGCGCCGCATCCACCGCAGAGAAATGAACGCAGAAATCGGTGGCCAGCCCGACCATGGTCAGATGCCCGACGCCACGGCTGCGCAGATAGCCCTCAAGCCCTGTCGGTGTCGTGCGGTCATTCTCGAAAAACGCCGAATAGCTGTCAATATGGCGGCGAAAGCCCTTGCGGATGATCAGATCGGCGCGCCCGGTGCTAAGGCCATCACGGAACGCCGCCCCGTGCCCCCCCTGCACACAATGATCGGGCCACAGAACCTGCGGGCCGTATGGCATGGGGACGGTTCCGAACGGGGCCTTGCCGTCATGCTGCGAGGCAAAAGAGGCGTGATCGGGCGGGTGCCAGTCCTGGGTCAGGATGACCGCATCGAAATCTGTCATCCGGGCATTGATGGCGGGGACGATCTCATCGCCGTCGGGCACGGCCAGCGCACCGCCGGGGCAGAAATCATTCTGAACATCAATCACGATCAGGGCGTGGGTCATGGCGGGTCTCCGGCTTTTCGGTCAACCTGCGCACAAGCCTGCCCCGGCGTCAATCCCGCCCGTGCCGGGGCGGGGCGCTTTCGCGGGCGGCAAAAGCGGTTTATAGGGGCATTTATATATTACCTCAGCCGGGCAGCCGCCTGCCGGGGCGGGCGCTTTTTCCGACGGTCCGTATTGGCAATGGTATTTCCATAAAGTTCATACGCTGCAATAGGTTGAGGCGTTTTGAGCGCCTGCCGTGGGGTGAGGCCCGTCTCGGAAACGGTCCGGGGGACCGTTTCAGGGCCGAACGGGCGGAGCCCCAAGG
>JPPB01000192.1 GCA_001483205.1 alpha proteobacterium 3107 | reverse complement strand
CCGCCCGTTCGGCCCTGAAACGGTCCCCCGGACCGTTTCCGGGACGGGCCTCACCCCACGGCGGGCGCTGCCCTCTGTTCTGAAGTCCCACCCCTTCGTTTCCGGGACGGGCCTCACCCCCGGCAGGCGCTGCCCGACTGAATCAAAATCTGGCCGTCACGCTATATGCAAAGGCCCTTTGATCCTGATTCTGCCATTGCAAACCGGTCATGGCCTTGCGATGACCTGTCCCATGACGTGCCGCCGCTTTGTCCCCGCCCCCGCCCGGCAGAATGCCGGGCCGCGCTGTCTCACCCCTCGATGGGGTGAGGCGGCGCGCACCCCCCTGAGAGCCATTGATGACTGACCCGCCCGGCATCCTGATCTCGGCCCCCTCTTCCGGCACCGGCAAGACCACCGTCATGCTCGGCCTTCTGCGCGCGCTCCGGGACGACGGGGTGGCCGTGCAACCCTTCAAGTCCGGCCCCGATTACATCGACCCGGCCTTTCACCGCGCCGCCGCCCGCCGGGCGTCCTTCAATATCGACACCTGGGCAATGCCCGCCGCCCTCATCGGCGGCATCTCGGCCCAATCACACGGTGCCGATATGATCATCGCCGAAGGCTCTATGGGGCTGTTTGACGGGGTGGCGACCCGAGGCGAAACCGGTTTCGGGTCTTCCGCCGAAACCGCGCTCAGGATGGGCTGGCCGGTGGTTCTGGTGCTCGACATCGGCGGGCAGGCGCAATCCGCCGCCGCCACCGCGCTCGGCTTTCGCGCCTATGACCCGGACCTGCCCTTCGCCGGGGTCATCCTCAACCGCTGTGCCAGCCCCCGGCATGAGCGCCTTGCCCGCGCAGGTATGGAGCGGGCGGGCATCCCCGTCTTGGGCGTTCTGCCCCGGCGCGGCGACCTGACCCTGCCCGAGCGTCACCTTGGCCTTGTCCAGGCGGTCGAGCACCCGGACCTTGAGGCCGCCATTGCCGGATATGCCGCCTTTCTGCGCGCCCATGCGGACCTTGATGCGATCAGGGCCGCCGCCGGTGCCGCGACCGCCCCGCCCGCTGCTGTCACCGGCCCTTTGCCCCGCCCCCCCGCACAACGCATCGCGCTGGCAGAGGACGCGGCCTTCAGCTTTACCTATCCGCATCTGCTGGCGGGCTGGCGCGCGGCGGGCGCGGAAATCCTGCCCTTTTCCCCCCTTGCTGATCAGCCCCCTGCCCCCGACGCCGATCTGGTCTGGCTGCCCGGCGGCTACCCGGAACTGCACGCGGGGCCGCTTGCAGAGGCCCGCACATACCGCGCCGCCCTGCGCAAACACGCGCAAACCCGCCCCGTCCATGGGGAGTGCGGCGGCTACATGGCGCTCGGCGAGGCGCTGATCGACAAACAGGGCCGTCGCCACCGGATGGCGGGGTTGCTTGGCCTTGTTACGTCTTACCAGACCCGCAGGCTCCACCTCGGCTATCGTCAGGCGACGCTCTGCGCCCCGATGCCGGGGCTTGAGGCGGGCGCCCGGCTGCGCGGGCATGAGTTTCACTATTCCACCATCGTGCAGGAACCCGACGCGCCGCTGGCCCGGGTCTGCGATGCCGACGGTGCGCCGGTGGCCGAGACCGGCGCGGTGCGCGGCCCTGTCACCGGCACGTTCTTTCACCTGATCGCAGAGGCCCCCCGATGACCGGGTTTGTCAGTTTTGTCGGCTCTGGCCCCGGCGACCCGGAATTGCTGACCCTCAAGGCCGTTGATCGCCTGAAACGGGCCGATGCGGTGCTGTTCGACGACCTGTCCGCCGGGCCGATTCTGGAATACGCCCGGCCCGGAGCAGACCTCGTGGGGGTCGGCAAACGCGCCGGGCATCCTTCGCCCCGGCAACGCCATGTCAGCCGCCTGCTGGTGGAGTATGCGTTGACCGGGGCGCGGGTGGTGCGGCTCAAATCAGGTGACCCCGGCGTTTTCGGGCGGCTGGAAGAGGAAATCGACGCGCTGCGCGGTGCGGGCATCGGTTTCGAGATCGTGCCGGGGGTGACCTCTGCCTGTGCCGCCGCCGCCGCCGCGAATATCCCGCTGACCCGCCGGTTGCTGGCGCGCCGGGTGCAGTTCGTCACCGGCCATGATGTGGCCGGGGCGCTGCCGGGCGATCTGAACCTTCAGGCGCTGGCCGATCCGGGGGCAACGACGGTGCTGTTCATGCCCAAACGCACCTTTCCCGCCTTGGCCGAAAAGCTGTTCGGGGCCGGGCTGCGGCGGGATTGCCCGGCACTGCTGGCCGAAAGCATCAGCCACCCGGATCAGACCCTTCACCGCACGACGATGGCGCGGCTGGCGGCACGGCTGTCGCGTGACATCTCCGGCGCGCCGGGGCTGATCCTGTTCGGAGAGCTGGCCGGGGGGGATACGCCGGACACAGGCGGGGCGACATGATCACCCTGACCCTGATCGGCATCGGCGCGGGCAACCCCGGGCACCTGACCCTGCAAGCGATTCGCGCGATCAATGAGGCCGACCTGATCCTGATCCCCCGCAAGGGCGCGGACAAGGATGATCTGGCCGGGCTGCGCCGCCGCATCTGCGCCGATGTGCTGACCGCCCCGCAGACGACGGTGGCGGAATTTGACCTGCCGAAACGCGATACCGCCTGTCCCGATTACCGGCGGGGGGTTGATGACTGGCACGATGCGATTGCGCGGGTGTGGCGGGCCGAGATCAGGGCGCGCCTGGGCTGCAAGGGCCGGGTGGCGTTTCTGGTGTGGGGGGATCCGTCGCTCTATGACAGCACACTCAGGATTGCCGGGCGGGTGGCAGAGCGGATGCCGATGAGCATTTCGGTCATTCCCGGCATTACCGCGATACAGGCGCTGACCGCCGCCCACGGGATTCCGCTGAACGAAATCGGGGCGGCGTTTACTGTTACAACGGGCCGCCGGTTGCGCGATGAGGGCTGGCCGGGGGCGGCAAAGACGGTTGTGGTGATGCTGGATGGGGATTGTGCCTTTCGGGATGTTCCGCCCGAGGGGGTGCATATCTGGTGGGGGGCGTATGTGGGCATGGCCGAAGAGATCACGCTGTCGGGGCGGCTGGCGGATATGCGCGAGCGGATTGTGCGCACCCGTGCGGCGGCGCGCGAGAGCCATGGCTGGATCATGGACATCTATATCCTGCGGCGCGGGTGAGGAATGCGGTTCGTGTCTGGCCTGCACGGGGGGGGTGCAGGGGGCTGACCCGGCCTTATCCGCGGATAAGGGCAAGACCTGTGAAAGACCTCTGCATATTGGCGCGTCAGTTGCCAAATCATCCGCCCGGCGGAACGCCGGGCAGCGCCTGCCTGCCCCCCGGCAGGCGGCTGCCCGGCTATGCCATTATGCAGAGCCCTTCACCGACACTTCACGGGGCTGGACCTGAGCAAACATCGCCCCTAATACAGACAAACCGGGAGGGAGCCGATGAAAACCACTGCCCTGATTGTCGCGGCGGGGCGCGGAACCCGCGCTGGCGGAGACCTGCCCAAGCAATGGCGCACCGTGGCCGGACAGCGCGTCGCCGACCACACCATTGCCGCCTTTGCCACCCATCCCGGCATCGACGATGTTCTGCTGGTCATCCACCCCGATGACGAAGCCCGGGTTCCGGCGGGCATCCCCCATGTTCACGGCGGCGCAACGCGGGCGGCATCAGTGCGCGCGGGGCTTGAGGCGCTGGCGGGCACGGGCATTGACCGGGTGCTCATCCATGATGTCGCCCGCCCCTGCGTCTCCCGGCGGCTCATTTCCGCTGTGCTGGCGGCGCTCGACACCCATACCGGCGCGGCCCCCGGTCTGATGCTTTCCGACGCCTTATGGGTGGCCGCGCCTGCCCATGACAGCGACGGCAACGGCGGCACGATAATCCGCGACGTGCGGGACCGCCGCGCGCTGGTCCGGGCGCAAACCCCCCAGGGCTTTCATTTCGACGCCATTCTTGCCGCTCATCGCGCCCATACCGGCGATGATGCGGCGGCGGATGATGCAGAGATCGCCCGCACCGCAGGGATTGACGTTCTGATCACCCAAGGGGAAGAAGACAATCTGAAAATCACCACCCCCGCCGATTTCACGCGGGCAGAACGGATATTGCGGGGACAGATGGATATACGGCTGGGAAACGGCTATGACGTGCATCGTTTCGGCCCCGGCGACCGGATCACCCTGTGCGGGGTGGACATTCCCCATGACCGGGGGTTGCTGGGCCATTCGGATGCCGATGTCGGGATGCACGCGATTACCGATGCGCTCTACGGGGCGCTGGCGGATGGCGATATAGGCCGCCATTTTCCCCCGTCAGAGCCGCGATGGAAAGGCGCGGACAGCCGTGTCTTTCTCGAACATGCCTGCGCGCGCGTCCGCCACCGGGGGTATCGGATTTCCAATATCGACTGCACGCTGGTCTGTGAGGTGCCCCGGATCGGGCCGTACGCCGGGGCGATGCAGCAGGCACTTGCCGGGATCATGGGCATTTCCGCCGGGCAGATCAGCATCAAGGCGACAACTTCAGAGCGGCTCGGCTTTACCGGGCGGGAAGAGGGGATCGCGGCGCTGGCCACCGCTGCGCTCATTCGCCCGTGACCGTGACCCGCCTGATCGTCACCTTCTTCGGCGCGGGCCTGCTGCGCCCCGCCCCCGGAACCTGGGGGGCCGTGGCCGCCCTGCCCGCCGCATGGGGGCTGCATCAGACCGGTGGCTTTGCGCTTCTGGCCATTGCAACCCTTGCCACCTTTGCGCTCGGCTGGTGGGCGACGGACAGAGAAACCCGCGGCAAGGCGGATCACGACCCGGCTGAGATCGTGATCGACGAGGTTGTCGGGCAATGGATCGCCCTCTGGCCGGTGTCTGCCGCCGCATCTTTGATGGCGCTTGAGGTTCATGCGCTCTGGCCCGGCTGGGTGATCGCCTTTGTCGGCTTTCGCCTGTTCGACATCCTCAAGCCCGGCCCGGTCGGGTGGGCGGACCGGCGCGGCGATGCCCTTGGGGTGATGCTGGACGATGTGATTGCCGGGGCGCTGGCGGCGGTTCTTGTCATCGGGCTGGCGGCCCTGTCGCACGGAGTGCCGGGGCCATGAGCGACGCCGGGGCGCTGATCTGCCGCGCGCGGGCAAAGGGCCTGCGGATCGCCACCGCCGAAAGCTGCACCGGCGGGTTGCTGTCGGCGCGCATCACCGACGTGCCCGGTGCGTCGGACGTGTTTGAGTGCGGCTATGTCACCTATTCAAACGCCGCCAAGACCGGCCTTTTGGGGGTGCGGCCTCAGACGCTTGCGGCCCATGGCGCGGTCTCGGAACAGGTGGCGCGGGAAATGGCCGACGGGGCGCGGGGGGCCGCTGATCTGGCGGTCTCTGTCACCGGGATCGCCGGGCCGGGTGGCTCAGAGGCCAAGCCCGAGGGCCGCGTGTGCTTTGGCCTGGCGCAGGCGGGCAGGCGGACACGCAGCATGACGGTGGAATTTGGCCCGCTGGGGCGGGAAAACGTCAGGCGGGCGAGTGTTGACCACGCCCTGCGGATGCTGCTTGAAGCCCTGTAACACCCCCGAACCGAAAGCGCTGCTTTTATAGGCAAAACCGCCGGTTTTCGCCCATGATCCGGGCATTCCGCGTCTGCCCCCCGTTTTTTGCCTCCGCAACCCCGCTCCCGGCTTTTGTTCACCGGGCGATTGGGGTTTGTCCCCGATCAGACAGGACAAAACGCAAAACGGAAAGGAACGACCGATGAACGGAGCCGACACCGCATGGATCATAGTTGCGACCGCCCTGGTGCTGTTTATGACACTGCCGGGGCTTGCGCTGTTTTACGGGGGGCTGGTGCGGGCGCGCAACGTGCTCAGTGTCTTCATGCACTGCTATGCGATCGCCTGTCTGATGAGCATTCTGTGGCTGGCCTTTGGCTATTCGATTGCCTTTGGCGCGGGGGAAAGCGGCCTGTGGGGGGGGCTTGGCAGCATGTTTCTGGCGGGCGTCACCACCGACAGCCTTGCCGGAACCTTGCCGGAAATCCTGTTCTTTGCCTTCCAGATGACCTTTGCCATCATCACCCCGGCGCTGATTGTCGGCGCGTATGTCGAGCGGGTCGGTTTCGGCTTTGTGCTGCTGTTCTCTGGCCTGTGGATGCTTTTGTGCTATGCGCCCATCGTTCACTGGGTTTGGGGCGGCGGCATATTGTCGGACGGCGGCCTGTTCGGGGACACCGGGGTGAAGGATTTTGCCGGTGGCATCGTCGTGCATGAAAGCGCCGGGATTGCCGCACTGATCATCGCCGCGTTTCTGGGGCCGCGCAACAACCGCACCACGCCGCCGCACAACCCCGGATATGCGATGATCGGCGCGGCGATGCTGTGGGTTGGCTGGTTCGGGTTCAACGGCGGCTCTCAGCTTGCCGCCGATGGCGGTGCGGCGATGGCGCTGACCGTCACCCATATCTCTGCCGCTGCCGCCTCGCTAAGCTGGATGCTGTGGGAGCGGATCAGGCATGGCAAGGCCTCGCTGGTCGGGATCGTGACCGGCACGATTGCCGGGCTTGCCTCGATCACGCCAGCCTCGGGGTTTGTTGGCCCGGTTGAGGCGCTGATCATCGGGGCGGTCGCGGGGGTTCTGTGTCAGGAAGCCGTGCTGGTGATTCGCGATATGTTGGGGATTGACGACACGCTGGATGTGTTTGCCGTGCATGGGGTGGGCGGGGTCTTCGGCACCCTGATGATTGCTGTCTTCGGGGCCGGTGGCTGGCTGCCGCAACTGGGCAGTGTCGTCATTGTCGGGGTGTTCACGGTGGTGGTCACCGCGGTGCTGGTCCGCATTGTCAGCCTGATCACCCCGCTGCGCGTCAATCAGGAGGTCGAGGTCAACGGGCTTGATCTCGAGGTCCATGGCGAGCGGGGCTATGATCATTCGTCCTGAAACAGGGGGGTGCCTGCGACTGGCCGCCCCCTGCCCCGCCGCCGGTGTCAGCCATAAAGCGCGTGGGCGCGCACCTCAAAGGCCCGCACGATACTGTGCATGGCCTCATTGAAAACCACCCCGGCCAGTTTGCGTAAAATCGGGTTCCTGAACTCGAAATCCACATGGAACTCGACCGCACACCCCTGCCCTTCCAGATCGCGAAACACCCACAAGGAGCCAAGATGCCTGAACGGGCCATCAAGATATTCGGTCTCGATCCGCCCCGCCGCCGCATCCAGCAGAACCCGGCTGCCGAACCGTTCCCGAAACACACTGAAAGAAATCACCAGATCGGCCAGCATCACCTCTCTGCCGTCGCCCTGCGGCGCTCTGGACCGAACCCGCGCCACCGAGCACCACGGCAGAAACTCCGGGTAGCGCTCGACATCGGCCACCAGGTCATACATCTGCTGCGCCTGATAAGGCAGAATGCGCCTGTCGCCATGTGCGGGCATTCGGTCCCTTTCCCAAGTCATGCCAGATTTCGTTGAACCCGGCCTTGAAATCAACCCCGCTTTCGCGTGAACATGCGCGCGCGAACAGCATCGCCGCCGCCCCGTCACAAACCACCGGGGGCGGCCGTGTGGCAACCAGACCCATGAGGCCAGCAGGATGACGCGCCCTGACTATGTGATCGACAAGATGATCTCTGCCAAGACGATTGCCGCCCGAATCGAGGTTCTGGCCCGCCAGATTGCCACCGAGTTCAACGGCTCCAATGATCTGGTCATGGTCGGGCTGTTGCGCGGGTCATTCGTGTTCATCGCCGATCTGGTGCGCGAGCTGACCCTGCCGGTTGAGGTCGATTTTCTGGAAGTGTCCTCTTATGGCGATGCGATGGAATCAAGCCGCGAGATTCGTATCCTGAAAGACCTGCGCGGCGAGATCGCGGGCCGGGATGTTCTGGTGGTCGAGGACATTGTGGATACCGGCTATACCCTTGCCCATGTTGTCCGGCTGCTGAAAACCCGCAATCCGGCGCGCCTGCGGACGATTGCGCTGCTTGATAAACCGTCCCGGCGAGAGGTGGACATCCGGGCGGACTATATCGGGTTTGAAATTCCCGATGAGTTTGTGGTCGGCTACGGGATTGACTATGCACAGCGCAACCGCAATCTGCCTTATATCGGCAAGGTGCGGTTTACCGGCGGCTGACGGCGCGGGTGAACGCCCCTTGCAAAGGCCGCGTCCGGCCCGCAAGGGGGGCGGGTCGGCGCAGCCCGGCGCAAGCGCCGGGCGGGATCAGAGCCGGAACTTGGACTCAAAATCCGGACGTCAGACCATGCGCCCTATCCCCCGGCCAGCTTTCGCCGCCGCGCCGCACGCAGGCGCTCGAAATCATCCCCCGCATGATAGCTCGAACGGGTCAGCGGCGAGGCTGAAACCATCAGAAACCCCTTGCCATAGGCGGCGCTCTCATAGGCGGCGAACTCATCGGGATGCACGAACCGGTCCACCCGGTGATGCCGGGGCGTCGGTTGCAGATACTGCCCGACGGTCAGAAAATCCACATCCGCCGCGCGCATGTCGTCCATCACCTGCATCACCGCCTGACGATCCTCGCCCAAACCAACCATGACCCCCGATTTGGTGAACAACCCCGGATCAAGCTCTTTCACCCGCTGCAACAGCCGCAGCGAATGGAAATACCGCGCGCCGGGGCGCACCTGCGGATAGAGGCCCGGCACGGTTTCGAGATTGTGATTGAAGACATCGGGTTTTGCCTTCACCACCACCTCAAGCGCCGAGGGGTCGCATTTCAGGAAATCGGGCGTCAGAACCTCGATGGTTGCGCCGGGCGCGCGGCGGCGCACGGCCCGGATGGTGCGCGCGAAATGCTCTGCCCCGCCGTCGGCCACATCATCCCGGTCTACCGAGGTGATCACCACATGCCGCAGCCCCAGCTTGGCCACCGCATCCGCAACCCGGCCCGGCTCGAACACATCCAGCGCCTCCGGCCTGCCGGTCGCGACATTGCAGAAGGTGCAGCCACGGGTGCAGATGTCGCCCATGATCATCATGGTGGCGTGCCCCTGGCTCCAGCATTCGCCGACATTGGGGCAACCGGCCTCTTCGCACACGGTGGTCAGGTTGTGTTCGCGCATGATCCTGCTGGTTTCCGCATAGCCCTTGCCCCCCGGCGCGCGAACCCTGATCCAGTCCGGTTTTCCGGGCTGCGTGGTCTCTGGCCGGTGCGCTTTTTCCGGGTGGCGCTGCAAGGGGTCTTTAAGGTCACGCATGAACTCTCTCCGCAGGATCAGCGCCACTATAGGGGGTTTCGGGGCAAAGACAAAGCCGGGATGGGGGGTATTGGTGTTCTCTGATATGCCATTGCATCGGCGCAACTCAGGTCAGGGCTTGCAATTTCGGGTATAGCCGATATTTTCGGGGCGTATTGAAAGAAATGCCGACATGGACGAAACCCTGAGCATCATTGTCGCCGTGATCGGAACGGGGATCGCTCTCTGGCGTGTCAACAAGGCCAGCATGGACCGTCTGCATGTTGATATTTCCAATGTCCGAAACGAAATTTCCGACGTGCGAGGCGAGATTTCCGACGTGCGAAGCGAAATTTCCGACGTGCGCAGCGAGATAGGTGGCCTGCGCGAACGCATGGCGCGTCTCGAAGGCCTGTTTGAAGGATTCACCGGCAAAGCACGGCAGAAAGACGCCTGACAGGGGGCGCATCGGCGGCCGGACCGCTTGTCCGGCTCGGGCCGCCATACGGGAAGGCCCTGTCAGCCGATCAGCGGCCCGTGGCGGCCATAGGTGTGCTCATAATGCGCCTTCAGCCTTTGCAGGGCAATTTTCAGAACCACCTTGCCGGACCGCGCCGACCAGCCCATGCGCCGCTCTGCCGCCTCCATCCCCTCAAGATAGCAACAGCACCTGAGCGCCACATCCCCAAGCCCCGGCCCCAGCGCGGTCAGGGCGGCGGACAGGCGCCCGCGGGCATCAGACGGCCCATCCAGAGACCGGTTCCCGGCGTTATGGCCGCCCTGCTCCGGCCCGGTCAGAAATTTTTCCCAGTTCTGGGTGACGCGCGGCCCCATCTGGGCAAGCTCAAAATCCTCACGCAGCCTTTCCCCCACCGCCACCAGATCGTCACTCAGGAAGGGCCTGCCGTTCCTGTCCTTGCGCCGGGCGAGCACCGCCAGCGGGGATTCGGCAACATTATAGCGGACCTGACGCTCCGGGTGGCCTTCCTCGGGCGCGACCTGCTTTTCCCCCCAGATGCGATGCTGATTCCCGAACGCCGCCTGGGGCGCGTCATGGAAACCCGGCTGCACCTCTCCCGCCTGGCTTTCAAACCGCTTCAGCGCCGCCTGCCCGGCAGAGGTGATCACATATTGGGCAATCTTGCCCTTGCGCTTGCAGATGATCCAGTCCTTGAGCGCCATGGCACGGGCAATGTCCCGCCCCACCACTGCGGTGCGCACGGATTTCCCGCCCGGCAAGGCCCGGACGACAACCGCCTTCTGCAATTCCTGCGCGACGGCAAGCACCGCGCCGGTCTCATTCAGCCTTCGCAAAACCTTGCGGGTTTCATGTTCGATATGGGCGTCCCTGGGCGATCCGGTCTTTGTGAATGCAGCGGCCATGTCCTGTTCATTCCTTGTCATATCGGTTGGTGACATCCGGAAATGTGTGCGCCCCAGACGGCGCAACGCCTCGTCAACCAGCACATCATCACGCCTGTTCTCGAACCGGCGCACCTGCCTCAGAATCGTCGAGGCATGGCATCCTGCTCTGCGGGCGACGGACCGAAGGGAAAGACCGGCCTCGGTATGCAGCAGGTAATGCACAGCAGGCCGGGGCACCCATCCGGGGCATGATTGCGTTTCGGAATGGAAGGCTCCGATTTCGCAATTCATTATGTCAGTCCTTTCACTGTCGGCCGAAAGCGCGATGCGTGAAATGCAACCGGTGATCATTGTTCACCTTTGCCACACGTATTTCCAGACTTTTTCAAAAATTGCCGCCAATTCCTAAACCATTCTGAAATAATCGCCCTATGATTGAGTAATTGCCGCAACACTTATCACGGATATGCGAATGGATTCAGACCGATTGCATCCGAAGGAGACCCCGATGACCAACCCGGTGGCAAGACTTTCCGGCCTGCGGCGGCCCCGCCTGCTGATCCGGGCCGCCCGTTGCGGACAGGCCGGATATTCCCGCGACAGGCATTTGGCGCGTCTGATCGGTGCGTGGCGGGCGGACGCCCCCGCACAGACGGTTGATGCCCTTTTGTCAGAAGAGCGCGCAATGGAAGAAAAGCGCAAGGCAGGCGATGCCGCCTACAGCATCCCCCGTCATATTGCGCTTTTGATTGCGATCATGGCAGAGGCAGGCCCTTGCAGCATGGCGCGCGATTGAATCAGGCGAAGGCGTCAGGCTCTGCCTCTTTCCGGCGCGCAACATAATCATCAAGCGCCTCGCTGATGCTTGGGTCCATAGCCGGCTGCCGGTATTCCGCCAACAGCCTTGCAACCCGCGCGGCGGCCAGATGCTGGGTGTCACGCGCGCCCTCTTCCTGCCATGTCTCGAACGGTTTGTAATCCAGGACCCCGGTCTTCCAGAACGCAGCCTTGAAATTGGCCTGAGTATGCGCGCAGCCCAGATAATGCCCGCCGGGGCCGACCTCGGCAATCGCATCCATTGCCTGACCATTTTCCGACATGTCCACCCCCCCGGCGATCCGGTGCAAAACGCCAAGCTGATCGGCATCGATGACGAATTTCTCGAACGACGAGACCAGCCCGCCCTCCAGCCATCCGCAGGCGTGCAGCATGAAGTTGACGCCACCCAGCAACGCCGCATTGAGCGTGTTCGCGCTTTCATAGGCCGCCTGCGCGTCCGGCAGTTTAGAGCCGCACAACGCCCCGCCTGACCGGAAAGGCAGCCCCAGACGGCGGGCCAGTTGCCCGGCCCCATAGAGGATTTGCGACGCTTCCGGGGTGCCGAAACTGGGCGCGCCGGATGTCATGTCAATCGAGGTCACGAACGCGCCAAAGATGGCGGGCGCGCCCTTGCGCACCAACTGGCTGTAGGCGACACCCGCCAGCACCTCGGCCAGCACCTGGGTCAGCGTGCCCGCCACCGAGACCGGGGCCATCGCCCCCCCGACAATAAAGGGCGAAATGATGCAGCCCTGCCCGGCCCCGGCATAGACATCCAGCGCGCCGACCATCACCGGGTCGAAGGTCAGCGGCGAGTTGATATTGATGAGCGAGGTCATCACCGCGTTCTTTGCCACGAACGCCTGCCCGAACAAAATCTCGCACATCCTGACCGAATCCCGCGCCCGGCCCGGCTCGGTCACTGATCCCATGAACGGCTTGTCGGAAAGGGTCATATGGGCAAGCAGCATGTCGAGATGCCGTTTGTTCACCGGCACATCCGTCGGCTCGCACACCGTGCCGCCGGAATGGTGCAGCCATTCCGACATATAGCCGAGCTTCACGAATTTGCGGAAATCCTCAAGCGTGGCATAGCGCCGCCCGCCGCTGAGGTCGCGCACGAAGGGCGGGCCGTAGACCGGGGCGAAAACCAGGTTTCTGCCGCCGATCACCACCGATCTGTCCGGGTTCCGGGCATGTTGGGTATACCGGCCGGGGGCGGTCTTTATCAGCGCGCGCGCCAGACCACGGGGCAGGCGGACACGCTCACCGTCTATGTCCGCCCCGGCATCACGCCAGATGTCGAGCGCCTTCGGACAATCGACGAAATTCACGCCGATCTGCTCAAGAACTGTTTCGGCGTTTTCCTCAATGATCTGAAGCGCCTCTTCGTTCAGAAGCTCCAGAGTCGGGATGTTGCGCTCTATGTATTTTGCGGTTTCGATCCTGATCGCCGAACGTTCTGCGCGGCGGGCGGCACCTCCGCCGCCTCTGGCGCGGTGGCGGGGTCGTGCTTGCGACATCGTGACTCCGGGTTGCGTGACAGACCTGTTCTGATGACGAATATGAGCCATCGGGACGGGGCGGCATTGGCGCTAACCGTCCATTGGGGCGCAAAAACGACATTTCGCCGACAAGGGGCGCGGAACGTGGCCCGCAAGGGGGGCGGGACAGGTTGGCCACTGACGCGCCATTATACAGAGGTCTTTTTTACATCGCCCCGCCATAGCATGACACAGACCCAGACCTTATCCGCGGATAAGGTCGGCCCTTGCGCTCTCTGCCCGGCCTTTCTATTGGCAGACCATGACCGACATCCCCCCCCATCAATGCCTGCTCATCATCGACTTCGGCAGCCAGGTGACCCGGCTGATCGCCCGACGCCTGCGCGAGCTGAACGTCTATTGCGAAATTCACCCCTGTCAGAACGTCACCATGGATTTCGTGCGCCGGCTGGCCCCGCGCGCGGTGATCCTCTCGGGCGGCCCCGACAGCGTGACCCGCCAAGGCTCCCCCCGTGCGCCCCAGGGGATATTCGGCCTTGGCGTGCCGGTTCTGGGCATCTGCTATGGCCAGCAGGTGATGATGGAGCAACTCGGCGGGCGGGTCGAATCAGGACACAGCAGCGCCGAATTCGGGCGCGCCCGTGTGACGCCCGCCGGGGCGACAGCGCCGATCCTCGACGGCTGGTTCGCGGGCGGCCCGGAACAGGTGTGGATGTCCCATGGCGATCATGTCAGCCGGGTCGCACCGGGGTTTGAGGTCTGCGCCACCTCCCCCAATGCGCCCTGTGCGATCATCGCCGATGTCTCGCGGCATTTCTATGCGGTCCAGTTTCACCCTGAGGTCCACCACACCCCGAACGGCGCGAAGCTGTTCGAGAATTTTGCCCGGCTGGCCGGGTTTACCGGCGACTGGACCATGAGCGCCTATCGCGACCGGGCGATTGCCGCGATCCGGCAACAGGTCGGCGACGCAAAGGTCATCTGCGGCCTGTCGGGCGGCGTTGATTCGTCGGTGGCGGCGGTTCTGATCCATCAGGCCATCGGCGACCGGCTGACCTGTGTTTTCGTTGATCACGGCCTGTTGCGCAAGGATGAGGCGCGGGAAGTGGTCTCGATGTTCCGGGACGCCTATAATATCCCGCTGATCCATGCCGATGAATCAGAGCTGTTTCTGGGGGCGCTTGCAGGGGTCTCTGACCCGGAAGCCAAGCGCAAAACCATCGGCAGGCTGTTTATCGACGTGTTTCAGAAACATGCCGATGCCATCGACGGGGCCGGATTTCTGGCCCAGGGCACGCTCTACCCGGATGTGATCGAATCGGTCAGTGTCTCGGGCGGCCCCTCGGCCACCATCAAGTCGCACCACAATGTGGGCGGCTTGCCGGAACGGATGGGGCTGACGCTGGTCGAACCCCTGCGCGACCTGTTCAAGGACGAGGTGCGCGCCCTTGGCCGTGAACTGGGCCTGCCGCCGGGGTTCATTGGTCGCCACCCCTTTCCCGGCCCCGGCCTGGCGATCCGCTGCCCCGGAGAGATCACCCGCGAAAAGCTGGGGATTCTGCGCGAGGCCGATGCGGTTTATATCGACCAGATTCGCCGGCACGGGCTGTATGATGACATCTGGCAGGCATTCGCGGCGCTGTTGCCGGTGCGCACGGTGGGGGTGATGGGCGACGGGCGGACCTATGATTATGCCTGTGCGCTGAGGGCGGTGACCAGCGTTGACGGGATGACGGCGGATTATTATCCCTTCAGCCACGGGTTTTTAAGCGAGACCGCGACCCGGATTATCAATGAGGTGCGGGGCATCAACCGCGTGACCTATGACATTACGTCGAAACCGCCGGGGACGATTGAGTGGGAATGAGGCCCGTCGCGGAAGCGGGCCGGGCGCGGGTTTTCGGGGTGTTCACTGTCCCGGCAAATGGGGCCGCGGCTTACCCGCGGGTAAGGGTGAGGCTTATCCGCGGATAAGGGCAGCATCGCTGACATATTGGCGCGGGCCGGGGGGCACACCTTATCCGCGGATAAGGGTGTATCGCCCCCAAAACGCCCCGCCCGGTGCTTG
>JPPB01000191.1 GCA_001483205.1 alpha proteobacterium 3107 | reverse complement strand
AGATCGCGCTCAAGGGGGATTTCAAGCAGCTTGAGACCGCGCTTAAGGGGGATGCCAAACAGCTTGAGACCGTGCTCAAAGGCGATATTAAAAAGCTCAAGGGCGATCTTGAAAAGCTCAAAGGCGATCTTGAAAAACTTGAAACCACGGTCAAGAGCGATATTGAAAAACTTGAAACCGCGGTAAAGAGCGATATTGAACAGCTTGAAACCGCGGTAAAGAGCGATATTGAACAGCTTGAAACCAGGCTTGATGCGAAAATCGCCGGGGTCAGGGGCGAACTCAAGGTAGAGATCGCGCACTCAACCAACCGGGCGATCTATACCCTGGGCGGTCTGGTGACGGTTCTGTTCATTCTGGATCGGATCATTCCGCTGTTCGGCGTCGCACAGTAGCCCGCCTTTCAGCCCGGTGCCTTGCCACCCGCCATGTTCAGCAACTGGTCCATGGTCAGCGACGGCTGATCGCACCCCGCTTCACCAACGATCCTCGCCGGCACCCCGGCCACCGTCTTGCACGGCGGCACCTCCTGCAACACAACCGACCCCGCCGCGATACGGCTGCAATTCCCCACCCGGATATTGCCCAGCACCTTGGCCCCCGCCCCGATCAGCACCCCATTGCCGATTTTCGGGTGGCGGTCCTCGTCTTCCTTGCCGGTTCCGCCCAGGGTCACCGAGTGCAGCATCGACACATTGTCCCCCACCACCGCCGTTTCGCCGATCACGATCGAATGGGCGTGGTCAATCATTATCCCCTTGCCGATCACCGCGCCGGGGTGAATATCGATCCCGAAGGTCTCTGACACCCGCATCTGGATGAAATAGGCCATGTCCCTGCGCCCGTCCGCCCACAGCGCATGACCCAGACGATAAGCCTGAATCGCCTGAAACCCCTTGAAGAACAGCAAGGGTTGCAACAGGCGATGGCACGCCGGGTCACGATCCAGCACCGCCACCAGATCGGCCCGCGCGGCCTGCACAATCTCCGGTCCGGCAACAAAGGCGGCATCGGCGATTTCCCGCAAGAGCTGCTCTGACATCTCGCTGGAGGCCAGTTTCAGCGAGATGCGATAGGCAAGCGCCTGCTCGAACGTCTCATGGTGCAGGATCGACGAATGCAACAACCCGCCCAGCAACGGTTCCTGGTCATGGGCGGCTTTCGCCTCTTCCCGGATACGGTCCCAGACCGGATCAAACTCGCTCAGTTTCGCGTGTGCTCTGGCCATGGTGCTTTCCTCGCTGACACCGGTGTTCTAACCTAGATAAGCGCGCTTTGTCGAACGCAAAGGGATGAGGGGAAAAATAATGCCCATGAGCATGGAGGATCAAGAGCGGTTCGCTGCGATTTTGCAGGCGCGGCTTTCTGATCTTGACCGGGAGGAAAACCACAGCCACGAGAGCCGCAGAACGGTGGAGCTTGACCAGCAGGCGGTCGGGCGGCTGTCGCGGATGGATGCACTGGGGAATCAGGCGATGGCAAAGGCGGCGCAGGCGCGCAGGCAGGCCATGGGTGTGCGAATCCGGGCGGCACTGGGGCGCATTGAGGCGGGGGAGTTCGGATATTGCGCCGATTGCGGCGAGGAGATCGGGATCAGGCGTCTGGAGCTTGACCTGACGGTGCCGAAATGCCTGTCCTGCGCGGTCGGTTAGGGGTGTATCCGGGCAGTCACACGCATGGCCCTTGTGCAGGGTTTGGTTAAAGACCTCTGCATATTGGCCAAGCCGGGCAGCCGCCTGCCTGTCCCTCAACGGCCCCCCCCGAAACAGCAAAAACCGCCTACAGCGCCGTCCAGCCGCCGTCCACGCTGATTGCCGCCCCGGTGATCTGCGCCGCAACCCCGGAACACAGGAACAGGGCAATCCCGCCGATCTGCTCCACGGTGGCAAACTCGCCCGAGGGCTGGCGCTTCAGAAGCACATCCCGCACGACCTCTTCCCGGCTCAGGCCGTATTCCTTCATCGTATCGGGGATTTGCGCCTCGACCAGCGGGGTCAGAACATAGCCCGGACAGATGGCGTTCACGGTGATCGGCTCCTGCGCCGTCTCCAGCGCCACCACCTTTGTCATCCCCACAAGTCCGTGCTTGGCCGCCACATAAGCCGCCTTGTAGGGCGAGGCCCGCATCCCGTGGGCCGAGGCAACATTGATCACCCTGCCCCACCCGGCCCGGCGCATCATCGGCAGCGCCGCCGCCGTGGTGTGAAAGGCGGAACTCATGTTGACGGCGACAATCGCGTCCCATTTCGCCACCGGAAATTCGTCAATCGGGGCGACATGCTGAATACCGGCATTGTTGACCAGAATGTCGCAGGCCCCGGCGCGGTCGATCAGGGCGCGGCAGTCGTCCGGCTTTGACATGTCCGCCCGGATGTAGCGCACCGTGCCCCCGTGCCGCCCGTGCTTTTCAGCAAGCGATGCGGCCAGCGCGTGATCCTCATCGCGCTCGGTGAAGGAATTGAGCACCACATCCGCGCCCGCCCCGGCAAGGGCCTCGGCGATCCCCAGCCCGATGCCGGAGGTGGACCCGGTGATGATTGCCGTCTTGCCTTTTGCCGTCATGCTGCCCTCGTGCCCTGAAACCCGCGCCGCCCCTCTACAGGCCCCGGCCCCCGAACGCCAGCCTTGCACGGGCGCTTTGCCCCTGACCTGCCCCCCTTTGGTCCCTCATTCATAACGCGAGTCTGCGGATTTGTTTTTGATATTCTTCGTCGTCTGTTTGTGCAAGCGCGCCGGGCGCGGAGGCCTCAATTCGCTCAAGCGTCCGGCGCGCTTCT
>JPPB01000190.1 GCA_001483205.1 alpha proteobacterium 3107 | reverse complement strand
ACATGGATGACGTATCGGCAGGCGAAGGCGCTCGGCGGTCAGGTGCGCCGGGGCGAGCGGGGGGCCACCGTGATCAAGGTGGGCACGGTGGAGCGCGAGAGCAAGGTTCCGGGGGAAGAACCACAGCGCATCAGTTTCGCCCGTGCCTATCGGGTGTTCAATCTGGCCCAGATCGACGGTCTTGATGGCCGCTTTCCCGCCCCGGCCCCGCCGCGGGACTTCGGGACTCAAGCCGATCCGGGCCTGATGGCGTGGTTCGCGCGCACGGGGCTGCGGCTTCAGACAACGCCGGAGCCGCGCGCGTATTACAGCCGGGCGCGGGACATCATCCACATGCCCCCGGCGGAGACGTTTGAGGATGCAAGGTCTTATGCCGGGACGCTCCTGCATGAGGCGGTTCATGCGACGGGACACAAGACGCGGCTTGATCGCGACATGAGCAGTGATCCCGACAGCCGGGCTTACGCGATGGAAGAGTTGGTCGGGTTATCTTGACAGTCTGCACCATCCGTTTGTTTCTGGTCCCATGGCCATTTGCACAACGCAGGGGGTGATCAGGCCAGACGCCACGCTCCCCAAAAAGCTGGCGGCGGCTGGCCTGATCACCGCCGTCGGATGAAGTGTGGGATTTGGATTGTCCGGGGAGGCAGTGATATGGAACGTGAGATCAGGCTTCAGGAGAACCGCGACGCAGACGGCCCGGACCGGGACATTCCAATGATCCTTGCCGACGGGGTGCTCTATGACCCTTTTCTCGACAAATTCTTTCTCGAACTTCCACTGAACGGCATGCGATCCCGACACTCGTTGCGTGCTATCGGTTACGACATTGTTGTCTGGCTCCGGTTTCTCGAACAGGCGCGCGCGACTTCAGTCTGGTCTGTGTCGCATGACGATGTCGTCGCCTTTCATGGGGTCCGGCGACGTGGGGGTGCTTCTCGTTGCATTTCCGTGTCATCCTGGAACCGTTCTGTTGCCTCTCTGGACAAGCTCTATCGGTGGAGCATGGATCAAGGCCTGATCGAAACCAGCCCGTTTCGACACCGGAAGGTCTGGCGCCGCGGTTTTGGCGGACGCCGCTCGGCGCAAACCGAACGCAATATGGCCTATGAGCCGTCCGCCACTTCATCCGAGCCTCGTTTTGTATCGCTGGAGACATATCGGCTGTTCAGTCGGGTCGGTCTGCGCGGCCTGACGCGGGAAGGTCACGAGCGGGTCGGTGCACGGGATCGCAACGGCATGCAGAATGCCCTGTTTGCCGATCTGTTGGTCTCGACGGGCCTGCGGCTTGAGGAAGCGGGCTCCCTGCTCGCCTGTGAAGTTGATACCGGGCATATCTATGGCGGTCCACAGCGCCAGATCAGATTTGCATTGCCGCCAGCGGTTTCCAAAGGCAATCGGGGCCGGACGATCCTCATCCCCCGTCGTGTCCTCATGCGGATTCAGGATTACGTTGAGATTGAGCGGGCCAGGTCCATCGCCAAATTCAGGATCCGCTCTGGTTGGACAGGGATTCCGCACCCGATCTTCGTTGAGCGATCTGCATACGAACCGGCCATTTTCAAGCTGTCAGACGGCTCCACCGCCCATATTGATCGTTTTGTTCCCGCCGAACGTTTGCGGCTCATTCTCTGTGACGAGGGAGCGCCATATGCGCCAGCAGCATTGTGGTTGTCGGAAACCGGCCTGCCGGTCCGTTTCAATTCCTGGGAGGTAATCTTCCTGCGTGCCAGCCGGCGTTGTATCAACGCAGGTCTCGCCATCCGGCTTTCGCCGCACCAACTCCGCCACACCTTCGCCGTTCACATGCTGGCTATGCTTATCGAACAACAGATTGGACAAGCCACTCCGGGTGTCAATGGGATGGAGGCTTACCGACAGCTTCTGAGTGATCCGCTCCAACAAATACAGCGCTTACTTGGCCACGCCAGCATCGCGACAACCTATGTCTATCTCAACCAGATTGCAGAGCAGGCGGATACGGTTGACACCGCCGTTGAACGGCTCCTCGCGGCGCTGACCGATGGTGATGTACTGTGACCGGTACGCCGCGCAAGGGCCGTTTTGTCACCTTTGCTCCCGGCGATGGCCTCCTGGACGCGCACGAACCCAGCTCCGTGACCGGATTGCGGTTCAACGTAGAAGCCCGTTCCGGCGGGGCTGCGCAGCTTGATTTCACGGACCTTCGACCGCGGTCGCTGGCAATTGATGCCGCCCGTGCGATCCGCAGGTTGAGCCAGGTCGGAGGTCCGCTTGGCGCAAGGTCAACAATCAAGGCCTATTCCAACACGTTGCGAATCTACTTTGCCTTTCTGGCATCGAAGTTTCCTGATCTGACGATGTGCCGTCAAACAGAGGCTGCCCATATCGACAGGTTCGAGGAATGGCTTGAGGCTGAGGGGAAGAGTCGCGTCTATGCCTTCACGATCCTGTCAAAGATCGTTGTGGTGTTCCGCGAGATCGACGCCAACAACCAACCCTGACCGGATTTCGCCAAGCCTGTGTAAGCGATTGCGCTACACGAGCGCACAAGCCTTTGAGCGGCCACGCCCCCGGGATGCCTATAGCCCCTATGTCGCCAGGCAGTTGCGAGATGCCGCGCGCGCGGATGTCGCCACGATCATGCGGCGGGTCGACGGCCGCTTGCCGGAGAGGCTGATTGAGCATCCTGATCCCGCCATTCGCCAGAGGGCCGCCACCTTGCACAATGCCCTAACTCGCAATGGTATATAGAGGTTGCTCGGTTTGTCTGAACAGTTTCGAGCTGTTTTCTAAGTGGATTTCCCGCTCGGTTATGCC
>JPPB01000189.1 GCA_001483205.1 alpha proteobacterium 3107 | reverse complement strand
GCCATCTGTCGCAGTGCCCCGGCGTAATCCGCAAAGGGGAAAACAGTGACGGGCGGCGGCGGCAGCGCCCCGCCTGCAATCAGGTCAAGGCAGGTCTGTGAAAGCGCGCGCGTCATTTCCGGGTCGTCGAGCATCAGGCGGTCAATATCAATCGCTGCAAAGCGCAGGTTCTTGCGAAAGATACGCAGGCCAAGCTCTCTGTCCGCGTAAATATCCACCTTGCCGATCTCGCAATGCCAGCCGCCCGGCCTCAGCGCCTGAAGGCAAAGCCTGACATGTCGCCCGGCAAGGGAATTGAGCACCACATCGACGCCCTCGCCCCCGGTGGCCGCCATCAGTCCGTCATACCAGTCAAAGCTGTGGGAATCGAAGGCCGCGCGCACGCCCAGCGCCCGCAGATGCTCGCGCTTGCTCTTGCTTCCGGCGGTTGCATAAATCTCGGCCCCTGCATGTCGGGCCAGGGCAATGGCGGCCTGACCGACCCCGCCCATGGCAGAGTGGATCAGCACCCGCTGGCCCTTGCGCAGGCGCGCCATATGGATGAGCGCATAATACGCGGTGACATGAACCGACAAGACCGAAGCGGCCTCTTCCATGCTGAGGTTATCGGGTTTGGCAAAGACAAGATGCTGGTTCACCGTCACCCGATTGGCGATGCAGCCGCCGCCGATGAACATCACCCGGTCGCCTGTCCCGCAGTGCGTCACATCTGCACCCACCCGGCGCACAATGCCGCTTGCCTCCATGCCGATCATGTGCCCGAGTGCCGAACGCTCATAGGCCAGCGCGGGCAAAAGCCCCAGCGTGACCATAATGTCACGGAAGTTGAGCGCCGCCGCGGTGACCTCGATTTCCACATCTTCCGCCCCGAGCGGCGGAAACGCGCAGGTCTTCATCTGAAGACCGGCGATTTGTCCCGCGTTGTCCAGGGCCAGCCTGTAGGTGCAGGACTCGCCCGCGGACACCGGTGCATACCGCTTGCGAATGCGGGTCATCCGCGGCACCCACAGGCGGTTTTCGCGCACCGCCAGCTCCCGCTCGCGCAGGTCGCACCGCGCAAGCCGGGCCAGAGTCTGCAAATCACCGGAATCACCCAGATCAACCAGGCGGAAATCAATCTTTGCCTCCTCACCGCTTTCCATCGCCATGCTGCGGACCGCACCCCAGAGCACCGCGCCGCGCGGGTTTTCGACATCATGGGCGGCTCTTTGCGTCACCACGGTCAGGCGGCACCAGCGATCCGCCTGTTCGATCCGGCAGGACACTAGGGCCTGAACAAAGGCGATGAACCCTGCGGTCAGGCGTTCGCCCGTCGGGTCGTCGGGGTCATTGCCGCAGAAAAAGTCGATGGATGTAAGCGCTTTCATATCGGGCCAGTCACCCAGCATGTGCAGCGCGGGGCTGGCCCAATCCTCATCGGGAATCGGATGCACCACATCCGGGCGGTCGAGCACGGACACCCAGTCAGAGGCCGCACTGCCCGGTTCCCCCAACACCCATCTCGGGCCGGGAAGCTCTGCATCATCATCCGTATCGTCAGGGGCATCAGTATATTCTGTAAGCGCTTTCATCAGGGTCAAACGCCGCCCCGCCCGCAGGGTCGTCCAGCCCCCGCCGGGTTCGATCACCTGCCCCTCGCCATGGCGCACCAGCGCCAGCCCGCCCGCCACAGCCAGCCGCAGGGCCAGCGCCCACCGCTCCGGTGTCGGGGGGCTGTCGTCAGCGTGCAGCAGGATGATCTCGGCGGCGGCCCGACGCAGCAGGCCGGTCTCCGGCGCTCGCCGCGCGGACGGGTCAATGTCGGTGAAACGCAGGGCAGCATCGTAGCGGTGATAGGCATCATAGAAATCCCGCGCCTCTTCATCGCTGTCCCCGACAATCCAGTATTCGCCATGGCTGTCCCCGCCGGACAGGTCGTCGATGAGGTCGTTCAGGAATGCCTGATCCGGCGCACGACCCCCGGCAAACTCAATGACGCGGCAGGTGCGGCGCACGCCCTCGCCCGGCCCTTCAAACGACGCGATCAGCGCGCCGGGGTCAATCTCGCCCACCGGCAGGCGGTCAATCAGCGCCGGGGTGTCGGAAATGAATTTGGGCTGCCAGACAATCCGGTGCTTGCTCTCGGCCAGATCATTCCAGCGCGGGTTGGACGTGAAATAGGTGTATTCGCCGATATGGGCGACAAGATGCCCGGTCTCTGTGTCATAAAAGCTGATGCTGCCACCGGACCGTTCACCGCGCTGCACCGAATACTGTCCCCGTTCATTGGCATCCATCCAGTCATCGCGTGGCCGGGTGACATGACAGGTGATCCGTGGCCCGGTCGGCGGGCGCAGAAAGGTCATCGCCTCGGCGCGCTGCGGTATGGCGAACAGATCGGCGGCGGTCAGCAGGTGGTTGAGGAATATCTGAAGGCCGCCGTCCAACAACGGCGGGCAACAGACATAGCCTTCGTCCCGGCCCGCCGTCCACAAGCCTTCGTCCATTTCCACATCGAACAGATAGGCCCGTGAAACCTTGTCCACCAGCACCCGCCGGATGGTGCGGAAATACGGGCCATACTGGAAGGTTTCGCTCAGCACCGCCTCCAGACGCTCATAAAAGTTCTGATCGTCGGCAAGGGATGAGGGCGCGAAATGGGTCGTATCAATGTCGGTCAGGTTTTGGGGCACATCCACCCGGTGATCATCGCCCGCAAGACGCACCTTTCCCCGGCAATGATGTTCGCTCTCTGCATCCACATCATAGGGGCGCGAGGAAATTGTAAAGGTGAATTCATCCCGGTTGTCGTCGGTCGGCTGCAAGGCCGTCTGCAACCGCACTGCCTTTTTGGGGATCGGGCAGGGTTGCAGAAATTCGAGCGCCTCGAAATAGACCGGGACGCCGCCCAGAGCCTCAAGGACAAGCTCGATATAGCCCGCCGCAGGCATGATCGCCGCGTGATGGACCCGGTGATCAGCCATCCAGGGAAAATCCTGATCCGAAAGCCGGGCCTCAAACAGCATATGCGCGCAGGGAACCCGATGCCCCACCAGCGGCCCGTGGGAATATTCCCCCTGCCGGACAAACATTTCGTTGTCGCACATGATGTCCATTGCGGCCTGTTCGTCCCTGGGATGTCCGGGAAGCAGATGGGCAACAGGTTCGGGGCGCGGGTATTGAGCAGCGAAGTCGAGCGTTACGCCGGACCGGAACAGACCCCCCAGAGTTTCCTGAAAGCCGAGGCAGGTATCGCTGTCGCGCATCAGCGTCGGCAGGCAGGTCACTGGCCGGGTGTTCCCTTCCAGACACTGCGCAATGGTGGGTTGCAGAGCGCAATGCGGGGCAATCTCCAGCACCACATCGGCACGGCGCTCGCGCTGAATGGTCTCCATTGCGGCGGCGAACCGCACCGG
This sequence comes from alpha proteobacterium 3107, assembly GCA_001483205.1. Classification (GTDB taxonomy): domain Bacteria; phylum Pseudomonadota; class Alphaproteobacteria; order Rhodobacterales; family Rhodobacteraceae; genus 3107. The sequence goes on along the minus strand of JPPB01000189.1, from coordinate 11,723 downwards.
CTGACGGATGTTCGACCACCAATAGGCGCTGTCCAGCCTGGTCGTGACCGCGCCGGTGACGGAAGAGACGAAAGGCGCTTCCGCCCCGGCCCCGCATGTGTCGAGAAAGGACAGGGCGGCCAGCGCGTCCCCTCTGATCGGGTCCATGGCGGCGGAGTGAAAGGCGATATTGCCAGGCAGCAGCAGGTTTTGCAGGCCGCGCTGGTCCAATGCCTCCATCACCGGGCGCAACGCGGTTTCCCTGCCGCAGATGACGGTGTTGGCGGGGGCGTTCTCACAGGCGATTTCCACCTGAACCGGCCCGGTTTCGCCATCGTCTCCGAAACGGAAGGACATGCCCATGGATGTGAGCAGTTCCTCCACCCCCGGCCGGTCGAGACCGATGGCCAGCATCCGGCCTGATCCGGCGGTGCGTTGTTGCAGGGTGGCGCGGTGGAACACCAGACGGGTTGCGTCGGCCAGCGACAGATGCCCGGCGGCATAGGCGGCGGCGACCTCGCCGGAGCTGTGCCCGACCACGCAATTCGGGTAGACGCCCCAGGTCTTGAGCAACTCGACCAGCGCGCACTGAACCATGAAGATGACAGGCTGGGCCAGACGAACCTCGTTCAGCTCTTCCTGCCCGGCGGAAAAGCAGGCCGCCCGCAAAGAGATGTCAGAGTGTTCCCGCCAATGGGCCTCAATGGCGTCAATGGCGCGGCGGAAAACCGGGTCAGCGTCATAGAGCACGCGCCCGCACCCCGCCCACTGGGTGCCCTGACCGGAAAACACCATCGCCAGTCGCCGCCGGTCTTCCCCGGCCAGGGTCGTGACCGGTGACGGATCGCGGATGAACGCCTCCAGCGCCGCAACCAGCCCCTGCCGGTCCCTCACCGCAAAGGATGTGCGCGCGGCGAAATGGGTGCGGCGGCGGCCAAGATTGCCTGCGATGGTGTAAAGGTCCAAATCCTGTTGCTCGCCCAACGTATCGCGCAAGCGTTCCGCGCTTCGGGTCAGCGCCCCGGAGCTGCGCGCCGACAACGGAACCATATAGCCCGCTTTCGGGGCCGTCGGCACCGAGCGGCTGACGGGCCGGGGCGGGCGATACTCCCGCACCACGCAATGCCCGTTGGCCCCGCCAAAGCCGAATGAATTGATCCCGATCACCGCCGGGCGTTCGGGGAAAGGTTCGCAAACGGTCTGCACCTGCATCGGGCATCTGTCAAAGTCGATCTCCGGGTTCGGGACCAGGAAATTTCTGGAAGTCGGCGCAAACATGCGCCGCTCAATCATCAGGAGCACCTTGAGCAAGGCGCAGTGGAACGCCGCTGCTTCCATATGGCCGAGATTGCTCTTGACGCTTGACAGGCGCAACGGGGTGTCGCGGGTGCTGCCGCTGAATGCCTCTGCTATTGCGTTGCCCTCGATCCGGTCGCCGACCACCGTGCCGGTCGCGTGGGCCTCGATATAGTCGAAATCCCCCGGATCGCGCCCCGCCCGGGCGCAGGCTTGCCGCATCAGCTCTACCTGGGCATGACGGGTGGGTGCCGTGATATAGCGCCCCTGGGACAAGCCGACGCCTTCATCAGCGGCCCCCGCTGCATTCACCGCTGTGGCCTCGACCACCGCCAGAATGCGGTCGCCGTCCCGCTCTGCCGCGACCAGCGGTTTGAGTGCATAGGCGAACGCGCCCTCGGATCGCATGTAACCGTTGGCCTCGGCATCGAAGGAATGGCACTTACCGTCCGGGCTGATGACGCCAAGGGCATTGAAAGAGGCGCTTAGCCGGGCGGTTCCCAGATAGTTGACAGAGCCGACAACAACCTGCTCGCAATCGCCGTTTTGCAGGGCGTTTATCGCCGTGTGCAGGGCGGTCAGGCTGGCAGAGCAGGCGGTGCAATAGGTGGTGGACGGCCCCATCAGGTTGAAATGATAGGAAATGCGGTTGGCCAGCATGGCCAGACTGATGCTTGTCACATCAAACGGGGACGCGCCGCGCATAGGCCGCCAGTTTGCCACCGGCGGAGTCTGCGCGCCGATGAAAACCCCGGTGGGGCTGTTGTGCAGCGAATGCAGATCCCAGCCTGCGCGCTCAAAGACCTCCCAGGTGCAGGTCAGCAGCATCCTCATCTGGGGGTCCGTCGATGTCATTTCGTTCTGGGACAGGCCAAACAGGCCGCGGTCGAACAGTTTTTCCACATCGTCCCGGATCAGCCCTTCATGGGGGCTGGCAAACCGCCCCGGCCCGGAGAACCCGCCAACAGGCCGGTAGCCCCTGCCATAGCGCTCGGTGATCGGCTCCTGCACAATCTCGCGCTCGGCCAGAAGTTGCCAGAATGCCGCGTCGTCGCGCAACCCGCCGGGCAGGCGATAGCTGTATCCGACGATGGCGACGGGCATGTGCAGGGGGGGCAGGTCTGACGGTGTGGCGTCCGGTCTGGTCCGGGCTGTCATATCCATGGTCAAATCCCCTGTCTGCATTCTGTGGCGGCATTCGCGATTTTCGGGGCGTGACGATTATTCGTGTCGGCCCTCTGCAACCATGACCAGCGCTGGCAGAATGAGCAGGATGAACAACCCTGACAGCACGAGGCCGCTCAGCATACTGACGACCAGCGGCACCAGAAACATCAGCTCATCGCTGCGTTCGTAGAGCAGGGGCGACAGCCCCAGAACCGTGGTCAGGCTGGTCAGCAGCACGGCGCGAAACCGGTGTCGGGTCGCGGCGGACACCGCTGCAATCGCCGGAATGTCCCCGTTCTCTCGCCGGATCGTGTTGTAACGGTCCAGCAGAACCAGTGCATCGTTCACGACAACGCCGGAGACCCCGATCACCCCGAACAGCGACATGGCGGTGAAGTCCCACCCCAGTATCCAGTGGCCCAGAACCGCCCCCGCAAAGGCGATGAAAATACCCGCCACGGCGACAAACGGCTTCCAGTAGCTGCGCAGGAAGGTGGCCATGAGCGCATACATGGCCAAGAGCACCAGCGGCACCAGCAGGCTCAGGGTTTCCAGCATGGCCCCTGAATCCCGTGCGCTTCCGTGGTGCTCGATCTTCAGGCCGGGATAGGCATCAAGCAGGGCGGGAAGGATGTCCGCCTCGATCTGCCGCCGCGCCGTGATCGGGGTGACCACCGCCGTGTCGGCCTGCGCACTGACCAGTGCGGTCTGTTTGCCGTCAATCCGCATCAGGGTCGCCATCTCGCGCTTTTCGACCAGGCGCGCCACCGTGGACAGCGGCACCTCGGTATAGGCCGGGTCGTCCCCACCCGCTGAGCGACCGCCGATTCGCTCTCCGGCGAGGCTCAGGATGTGCTCTCTGGACAGCTCATCAAGGCTTGCGCGCCGCTCAGGCGGGTATCGCAGCATCACCTTGATTTCGTCATGTCCGCGCTGAATCCGCTGAACCTCCACACCGTTGAAATTGGCCCGCAACTGTCTGCCGACAGAGGCAGGGGTCAGCCCCGCCGCCTGTCCCGCCGGTGTCAGTTGGATTTCAAAGTGGCTCTTGCCGGGGGCCATGCTGTCCCAAAGCTCATAGATGCCCGGTATCTCAGCCATGAAAGCCCTTAGCCGCGCCGCCGCCATCGCCAGCGTGTCCGCATCGTCATGCTTGAGCGCATAGGCCACGGTCGGGTTGTCCTGAACGCGGGTGGTCTGATACTCCACCCGTTCCAGATAGGAAATGTCGCCGACATACTCTCGCCACAACCGTTCGATTTCCCTCGGGGACGCGGTGCGGGCGGGCCGGTTATGCAGATGCAGCTTTACCGAGGCCAGATGGCTGGCATTGCCCGTGTCGTCATCCCGCAACTGCGCCGCCACGGTGTTGCCGACGATGATGCTGACCGAATGGACCGCCGTTCCGCCAAGATGTTCATTGACGGCGTGCCCCGCCTCGACGAACCGCTCCGCCGTTGCCAGCGTTTGCTCGAACGGCACACCGATAGGAAGCCGGATGTTTGCCTGAACATCCCCCGAAATGCTGGCGTCTTTGTCCAGAATGATGGTTCGCACCATCCCCGAGGCCAGAAGAAATACCCCAACCCCCACCACCAGAACCGCGGCCAGCAGTGTCAGCGCGATATTGCGCACGGCCCAGGACACCGCAGGGGCGACAACACGATCACGAACGCCCTCCAGCCACGCCCTCAGCCGGTCCTGAATGTCGCTGAGCGGAGACGCGCTCCATCGCCCCTCATGCGACAGGTGGGCGGGCAGGATGAAGAATGCCTCGATAAGTGAGACCAGAAGCACGAAGAACGCGACATAGGGAAACACGTTGACAATCTGATAGTTGGTGGTGGTGACGAAAAGAAACGGCAGAAATGCCAGCAAGGTCGTCAATACGCCGATGGTGATCGGCCCCGCCACGGCCCGCGCGCCGGATATTGCCGCCTCCCGCGCACCCTTGCCGCCCTCGCGCTCTGCGGCAATGCTTTCGCCGACCACCACGGCGTCATCCACTACGATGCCGACCATCAGGAAGAAGGCGAAAATCGTGCCTATGTTCAGGCTAAGGCCCGCAGGCGCAAAGAAAAGCAGAGAGCCGATGAACGAAAGCGGGATGCCAACCGTGATCCAGGTCGCGACACGCAGGTCGAACAAAAGCACCAGCGACAAGAAGACCAGAGTTGCACCGATGATCCCGTTGCCGATGATCCCGCGCAGGCGGTCCACGGCGGGCTGCGCCCGGTCGTTCCAGATGGTGACGGCAAGGTTCGGTGGTGGCGTGTAGCTTTCGAGCCAGCCCTTGATTTCACGGGCCATGCGGACAATCGACTGCTGTTGGGTTGCATCGATGCGGACCAGCACGGTCGGCTGGCCGTTGACCCGTGCGACGACCGGCTTGTCCACGAATCCGTCGCGAATCTCGGCAACGTCGCCAAGGGTGACGATGGTGCCGTCAACCTGTGTGAGCAGCGGAATGTCCGCAAACTCCTCGCCGACGCGCCGTTTGGACATGGTGTGAAGGACAAACCCGCCCGCTTCGGTGCGCAGTTCCCCGAACGTGAGGTTGAGCGATGTGCGCTGCACGATATTGGCAATCTGACCGAAGGAAAGGTTGTGGCGGCGCAATTCCTCCTCGCTTAGCTCTATGGAAATTTCGCGGTTGCGGGTTCCCTTGAGCTGCACCTGCGAAACCGACGGCAGTTGCAGAAGATCACTGCGCAGGTTCTCGGCGGCGGTGCGGATCGTGTTTTCGTCGGCGGTGGCGGACGACACCGCCAGGGTCATCACCTCAAGCACCAGGCTCTTGAGTTTCACTTCCGGCTGATCGGCGGTGAGCGGCGGAAAGTTTTCGATGCTGTCCACCGCATTTTGAACGTCATTGAGCACATTCGCGGCGTCGGCAAAAGCGGACAGTTCGATGTCGATGTGGCCACGGCCCTGAGTCGCGGTGCCGATAACCCGCTCCACCCCCGGAAGCCCGATGACGCTCTCCTCGATACGGCGGTTGACATCCTCCTCGACTTCTCTGGGGGACGCCCCCGGAAAGGGCACCGTGACCGAAACCGTCCGAAGGTCGATCTCAGGGGAATGCTGGATGGTCAGGTGGGTGCCGGAAATGATGCCGCCGATGATGAAAAACAGCATAAGCAAATTGGCAGCGACAGGGTTGCCCGCGAAATATGCAATCGGCCCTGATTTCATGGCAGCCCCCGGCTGAGTTGCCGGTCCGGTGGCCCCGGTGTCCGTAGTGGCCATGATCAGCCTCCGTTATTCCGACGATGCGGGGTCCGCCACTGCCACCGCCAGCCCTTCTCTGGCACCCGGCAGCGTGCCGACAACCACGCCCTCGCCTGCGTCGAACACATCAACCACCCAGCCCTCATCCGTGCGCCCGAGCGTTCGGGGGGTGAACGCGCTCAGGGCACCGTCCCGCACCACCCAGACACGGCCCTGTTCCTGCAACACCGCCTCGGGCAGCACATAGGCCGCGTCATGCTCCGGCCCTTCGATCGAGATTTCGGCAAAAGCACCCGGCAGCGGCAGGGACTCCGGCGCATGATCCCCGGCAAACCGCAGGAACACCGTCGCCAGCCGCGTCTGCGGAGCGACCACGGACGAGGTGCGCACCACCTCGGCCTCGTATGTTCGGCCCTGCGCACGGATTTGCGCGGAACGGCCGATCACCGGGTGAAGATAGTGCATATCCTCCAGCGCGATAGGCGCACTGACCTGCACTGCCTGCGTGCGATAGACGACGCCCAGGAACGGCGAGGGGCCAACCAGGTCAGGGCTGACATATTCGCCAACCTCGATCCGGGAGTTGATGACCCGGCTGGGATAGGGAAGCGAGATATTCGTGCGTTCAAGCCGCAGCTTTGCCAGGTCCAGATCGGTGCGGGCCTTCATCAGCCGGGCCTCTGCACGGGCGATAAACGGTGCGCGGTCAATCCGGGCGGTGGCCTCGGCGTCGGGATTGGCCTCGGCAAAGGCCCTTGCCGCTTCTGCGTCCTCGGCTTTTTCGATCCCGACATGCGCCTCTGCCGCCCTGACTGCTATTTCAGCCGCGGTTACCTGAAGGGCGTATTCGGCGGGGTCGATCCTGACGAAGGTTTCGTTTGCGGCCAGCGTGCCCCCGCTTTTGAATTTCGGCGAAACCCAGATTACGCGGCCCGCGACTTCGGGTTTGATCCTCGCCCGTTCCGACAGCCTGACCGCGCCCGTCAGCTCCACGGTCGGCGATTTGTCGGCCTCTGCCGGTTGGATGACCCTGACGACGGGCCGGGTGGCTTCCGGTGACAGGGCTGAAACGGTGTCGCGCTGTGCCCGGTCAGGGGCGCGGGCGAAATAGAGGGCAACGGCAATGACCGCGAGGATCAGGACCACCTGAGCAAGACCGAGCCATCGGGCCTGATCCGGCGGGCTTTGCGGGGCGTTCGGTTTCTCTGCCATCTCTGTTCCCGATTACCTGTATTGACCCTGTTCCGGGCGTCCGCAGAGGGACGCGAGTAAGTTGGCTGAACCGCACCAGCGTTTGCCGGAGAGGTTTCCGTTCAGTCGCCCCGCGAGCTTAGCACAGGCGTTAAGGCTTTTATACAATTTATTGCGGGTTGTTGAAGACTATTGCAGAGTTCCGGCGCGTCCGGGTGCAGACCTGTAGGCGGTTTGTGATTCAGGGTCTGAAGTGATGAACCGCCGGAGTGCCTGCTGCCCGGACGATCAGTCATCTGGGCCGCAAACATATCCGGTGGTTTTACCCGTCCCGCCGCAAATCACTCCTCCGGCTGTTTCCCGAGGTTGAAAGCGCCCAGCAGGTCAAGTTTGCGAACGAGGGGGGGGTCGTCCGTCGTGGTATCCCATTCCACCGTGGTATCCCATTCCATGGACCCATGGAATGTTCCGGCGATTGATGCCGGTTTCTCTCCCGCTACATTCTCACCGAAGAACTGGGCGGACCATCCACTATTATCGTCGAAACGTAATACGTCTGGATCAGGAGGAAAGAGTATGCCACTGAAGACACCACTACCACCGTCTTCAAAATCTTTGCTTTGGGTAAGGCTTATTGTTTCTGATCCCAACAGCTTTTCGCCATTGTCGAATACGAAACTGCCAATGGAGCCTCTTGTTAGAAACCCATCCGAGGTGTCGGTGGCGAAGTCGGCCGTCATGCTGACGATGGCTGTAAAGCCGCCTGTCTCGACTTTTTCGTCGCTGACTAAATTCGACGTCGTAGCATAAGTATACGCATACACCCCGATCGCCGGTCCCTGATAGGTGGCCTCGCCTGTCAAAGGCACAAAGTTGCTGCTACTACTGTAAGGAACACCGCCCGTCGCGAACGCCTCTGCGACGTAATCTGAATTTTGGGCGTTCGTCAGGTCTTCGGGAACGAACAACCAGACCCCGCCGGAAAGATAGTCGTCATCAGCCGCATCTTCCCTATCCGACATGGCATAGAGCAGAACCGTTCCGTCCCTGCTGGTTCCGTCGAATGCCTTTGCCAGCACAATACCATTCGTGCCGTCGATTTCGAGATGTTTGGGCGTGTCAGTCTCTGTGTCGACCATCCATTCGTCAGATGCGTCAGTGCGCTTCACCACAAAGAAGGGGCCATCACCGTTAGCATCATATTTCACCTCGACGGTCACTGTGACGTCTCCCGGAGTGACGACTTCCGGAGTAATAATGTTGCCATCCCGATCGACGACTGCCGGAGTGACGTTTTCCAATTTCGAAGAAGAGCGGATAAGGATCTTATTTGCGGTTTTGTCATTGGTGTTGCCTGCGTTGTCGACTCTGTCCTTCAACGCTGAATATACCGCCGCAAGGTCGTCCTGCTCAATGCCAGCCTCCTTAAGGAGCTTTGCTTGTGACAGGGTTTCAATCCGTTGGTCTGTCAAGTCGGTTGGAGGCAAATTTGCCCCTTCAGGGTCGGAACTCCCCCCACCACCAGGGTCGGAACTCCCCCCACCACAACCGGACAACGCGATCATTGCCGCAGTGGCCAGGGCAAACCCCGGATAATCATACCTGATTCTGTTCATCGGTTTACCTTCCTGCCTGATTCTGTTCATCGCTTTACCTCCCTGCCCCCGATTCCCACACCGCTGGAACCATCCCGAAGGATGGCCTGGCATCATATCTTGCGGATTTTCCTCAAATCATTGGCTCTCCCGCAAAATATTACCCATTCGTTACAAAGAAATCCGAATCTGTCAAGTTGTCTTTTTTCAGATGGCTTGCCAGTGAACTTTCATTCAGCCAAGGCCGGGTTGGTGCTTACACCGGTTGGCGCAGGTTCAACTGCCTCAAGGACCGGCAACACCTGAGTCTGCGCACATCCCGCCCGGCACGGCCATCATACAAAGGCTTTTCAGGGCATTCGGTCCTTGGAGTTGCCTGTCTCACCTGTCGCAAGGTGAATATGGAAAATTCAAGATAGAATATCAAGACCTTAAAAAGAGAAATATAATGTATTTTCAATACTATGCACCTCCTCCCCGAAAAACCCCCGCGCACCGGCGGGGGCCTTCCTTCCTTTCCACAGGCAGGGTTCGTCCCCCGTGCGGGACCAGCCATCAGTTCCCCGCGTTGTAATCGACCTCTTCGGTCAGCCTCAGCGCCACAGGCCGCAACCGCGCCAGAGCCATCAGGTTCACGTCATCAGCGGTGAACGCGCCCCAGCCCCTGACCAGCTCAACAGGTTCGGTCCCCGGCGCGACGGGATACTCATAATTGGCCTCTGCATAGATTTCCTGCGCCGCCGGAGAACTCAGAAACTCCATCAGCTTCAGGGCATTGTCCCGGTTCGGGGCCGAGGCGGTCATGGCCACACCAGAGATATTGACATGGGTGCCGCCGCCCTCAAACGCCGGGAACACGATCCGCACACTGTCGGCCCATTGGCGTTGCTCATCACTTTCCAGCATCTTGCCCATGTAATAGGTGTTGCCGATCGAAATGTCGCACTCCCCGGCCCAGATCGCCTTGACCTGCGCCCGGTCATTGCCCTCCGGCGCGCGTGCGAGGTTGGCCCGCAGGCCATTCAGCCAGTCGCGGGCCGCATCCTCGCCATGGTGATGAATGACCGCAGAGGTCAGCGCGACCATATAGGCGTGCAGCCCCGAGCGGGTGCAGATGCGCCCCTGCCATTTCGGGTCGGCCAGGTCTTCATAGGTGGTGACTTCGCCATCCGCCACCCGGTCTTTCGAGGCATAGACGATGCGCGCCCGGGTGGTCAGCCCATACCAGTGGTTGTCCGGGTCGCGGTATTGCGCAGGCACGTTGGCCGTCAGGGTTGCGGAGCTGACCGGCTGGGTCAGGCCCGCCCCGACCACCGCGTTCAGGCGCGAAATATCGACGGTGAACACCAGATCAGCGGGGGAACGCGCGCCCTCGGCCTGAAGCCGCTCGACCATGCCCTTGCTCAGATGCACGACATTGACGGTGATGCCGGTCTCGGCGGTGAAGGCGTCGGTCAGCGGGGCAATCAGGTCCGGCTGGCGATAGGAATAGACGTTGACCTCTTGGGCCGGGGCCGGGGTGGTGGCGGCGGACAGGAGAGCGGTCGCGATAAGGGCGGGGGGTATTCGGGTGAACATGGGTGATTCCATTGGTTGTGGGTTGTGGGGGGAGATAAACCTGACAAAATGACTCAAGTCAATAGTTGATCAAATAACTCGGGAAATTTTATGCGGGCCTGGCCCCGCCCCATTGAAGGGTGAGGCCCGGCTCGGAAACGGCCCACCGAAAGCGCACCCTTACCCGCGGATAAGTGCGGGCTTACCCGCGGATAAGTGCGGGCTTACCCGCGGATAAGGGCAGGTGCTGTCCCGCCCTGACAGGATCAGGGCCGGGGCCTCTGAAAAACCTCTGCGTATTGTCCGGGCCGGGCAGCCGCCTGCCTGGGCGGGCGCTTTTCCCGATAGTCCAAATTGGCGATGGTATTGCCATAAAGCCTATACACTGCAACAGGCTGAGGCGTTCAAAGCGCCTGCCGGGGGGCAGGCAGGCGCTGCCCGGCGTTCCGCCGGGCGGGAACAGGGCCGGGGCTTGGACTCAAAATTCGGGCGTCAGGCTATATCCGCGGATCAAGCACACCCTTACCCGCGGATAAGGGTGGGGGCTTACCCGCGGATAAGGGTGGGGGCTTACCCGCGGATAAGGGTTGGGGCTTACCCGCGGATAAGGTGCGGGGCTTACCCGCGGATAAGGTGCGGGGCTTACCCGCGGATAAGGTGCGGGGCTTACCCGCCCCGACAGGATCAGGGCCGGACCCCGGCACCCCGGACCGGCCCAAACCCCCCACACCCCAGAAACCTGTGGCCCCGCCCCTGACGATTGTGTAATCCCCTCTCCGATGAGACAGGAAATCACCATTCGCCGCCCTGACGACTGGCACCTGCACCTGCGTGACGGCGCGATGCTGCGCGCCGTTCTGCCCGAAACCACCCGCCATTTCGCCCGCGCGCTCATCATGCCCAACCTCGCCCCCCCGGTCACAACCGGCGCAAAGGCCGCCGCCTATCGGGGCCGCATCCTCGCCGCCCTGCCGGACGGGGCGATGTTCGAGCCGCTGATGACCCTCTATCTGACCGAAGACACCGACGCGGATGATGTCGCCGCCGCCCGTGCCCGTGGCCTGATCACCGCCGTCAAGCTCTATCCGGCGGGGGCGACAACCCATTCCGCCGCCGGGGTGCGCAACTTTGACAAGGTGCGCGGCGTGCTGGAGCGCATGGCGGAAATCGGCCTGCCGCTCTGCGTCCACGGCGAGGTTACCGACCCCGACATCGACATCTTTGACCGCGAGGCGGTGTTTATCGACCGGGTGCTTGACCCGATCCGCCGCCGGACGCCGGGCCTGCGCGTGGTGATGGAGCATGTCACCACCCGGCAAGCGGTGGCCTATGTCCGCGCCCATGATGACCTGGCCGCGACGATCACCGTTCACCACCTGATCCTCAACCGCAATCACATTCTGGCGGGCGGGATCAGGCCGCACTATTATTGCCTGCCGGTCGCCAAGCGTGAAGAGCACCGTCTGGCCCTGCGCGCCGCCGCCACATCCGGCGATCCGCGCTTCTTTCTCGGCACTGACAGCGCGCCGCATCCCGATGCCGCCAAGCAATCCGCCTGTGGCTGCGCCGGGTGTTTCACGGCGACAAACGCGATGCCGATTCTGGCGCAGGTGTTCGGGGAAGAGGGCGCGCTTGACCGGCTGGAGGCCTTTGTTGCCCTGAACGGCGCGGCGTTCTACGGCCTGCCTGTGAATGAGGGCCGCCTGA
>JPPB01000188.1 GCA_001483205.1 alpha proteobacterium 3107 | reverse complement strand
GGGTGAGGCCCGTCTCGGAAACGGTCCGGTGGACCGTTTCAGGGCCGAACGGGCGGAGCCCAAAGGCGCGCGCCCCCCGTGCGGGCCGTTCGCACCTTCGCCCCCGGAAAAGCCCCTGCTGCCCGGCTTAGTCATCATGCAAAGGTCAGCTTTTCAGATCGCGGCCAGCAGGCTTTCACCGGCGGAGTGTTCACACACGCCCGGAGACGCCTCGGGGTGGAAAATCTTCACCGCCCCGTCCTCGACCAGCATCGCATAGCGGCGGGAGCGCCCGACAAGACCGGCAACCGGGGCGTCGAACACCATCCCGATGGCCCTTGTGAACCGGCCTTCGGCATCGGCCAGCATGGTCAGCCCGGCAGCCGCCGCCCCGGTCGCCTCGCCCCATGCCTGCATCACGAACGGATCATTGACCGAAACGCAGATGATTTCCGCCACACCCTTCTCTGCCAAGGCGTCTTTGGTGCGGATGAAGCTCGGCACATGGGCCGTCGTGCAGACACCGGTAAAGGCCCCCGGCACCCCGAACAGCACCACCCTGCGCCCCCTTAGCCGCTCTGCCAGCGACACCGGCTCGGGGCCGTCAGGCCCGATCCTCAGCAACGCCGCCTCCGGCAACCTGCTTCCGGCTGAAACCGTCATATCCCCTCCCCCCTTTGCAAGATTGCGTTTCCGATGCGCGGGGTTATAGGGTGCAGACCGGACCAACGCCATCGAAAAGGCCAAAGGATGAACCACATTGTCGTTATCGGCGCGGGGCAGGCCGGATGCTCTCTGGCCATCAAACTGCGCGCTCTGGGGTTTGACGGGCAGATCACCCTGATCGGCGAGGAACCCGCGCCCCCCTATCAGCGCCCGCCCCTGTCCAAAGCCTATCTGTTGGGTGAAATGCAGCGCGAGCGGCTCTATCTGCGGCCACGGGCGTTCTATGACGACCAGAACATCACCCTTCGCCTCGGGCAGCGCGCGCAGGCGATTGACCCGGCCGCAAGAACCGTCACCGTTGACGGGCAGACCATCGCCTATGATCAACTGGTGCTGACCACCGGTTCGGTGCCGCGCCGCCTGCCCGCTGCAATCGGCGGCGACCTGCCGGGGGTGTATACCGTGCGGACGCTTGCCGATGCCGACGCCATGGCCCCGGAATTTACCGCAGGCCGCCGGGTGCTGATCGTGGGGGGCGGCTATATCGGGCTGGAAGCCGCCGCCGTCGCCGCCAAACGGGGCCTCAGCGTCACGCTGGTGGAAATGGCCGGGCGCATCCTTCAGCGGGTCGCCGCCCCCGAAACCTCTGACTACTTCCGCGCCCTGCACCGGTCTCATGGGGTCAGGATTATCGAGGGCACCGGGCTGGAGCACCTGACCGGCACGGGCCGGGTCAGCCGTGCCCGGCTTGCCGACGGGCAGTCATTCGATGTGGATTTCGTCATTGTCGGGGTCGGCATCACCCCCGCCACGGGGCTGGCAGAGGCCGCCGGGCTGACAATCGACAACGGCATCCGGGTTGACGCCGGGGGGCGCAGCTCTGATCCGTCGGTCTGGGCGGCGGGCGATTGCGCCTCGTTCCCGTGGAAGGGCGGGCGTATCCGGCTGGAAAGCGTGCCGAACGCCATTGACCAGGCCGAAGCCGTGGCCGCGAATATTCTGGGCGCGGGGCGGGACTATGTGGCGACACCGTGGTTCTGGTCGGACCAGTATGATGTGAAGCTCCAGATTGCCGGGCTGAATGCCGGGTATGAGGATGTTGTTGCCCGCGGGGGGGGCGGTGGTGGTGAAGGCCCGGTTTCCTTCTGGTATTACCGGGGGGATCGGCTGATCGCGGTGGACGCCATGAATGCACCGCGCGAGTATATGATTGCCAAGCGCCTGATCGAGATGGGGAAATCGCCGGGCAAGGCAGAGGTTGCCAACCCGGAGACTGACCTGAAGGCATTGCTGAAGGGATGAGGAGACCGCTGTATGAAAACCTCTGTATAATGGCGTATAGGTGGCTAACCTGTCCCGCCCGGCGGAACGCCGGGCAGCGCCTGCCTGCCCCCCCGCAGGCACTATTAACGCTTCAACCTATTGGAACGTATGGACTTTATGGAAAGAGCATCGCCAATGTGAACTGTCGGAAAATGCGCCTGCTCAGGCAGGCGGCTGCCCGGCTCGGCCAATATGCACAGGTCTTATGAGGATCATTGCGGGCGTTCATCGGGGGCGGGCGCTGGCCTCTGTCGGCGCGGGCGATGCGGGCGCACATCTGCGCCCGACCACGGACCGGGTGCGCGAAAACCTGTTCAACATGCTGACCGGCGGGCGGTTCGGCGATCCGGTGCGGAATGCGCGGGTTCTGGACCTGTTTGCGGGCACCGGCGCGTTGGGGCTGGAGGCCCTCAGCCGGGGCGCGGCCCGTGTCACCTTTGTCGATAGCGGGCGCAAGGCGCAGAGCCTGATCCGAGAGAATATCGCCCGGCTGGGGGTGTGGGGGGAAACGCACCTGATGGCCTGCGATGCGCGGCGACTGCCGGATAATCCGGGGCAACCGTTTGATCTGGTTTTTCTTGACCCGCCCTATGGCCGGGGGCTGGGGCAGGCGGCGCTGAGGGCGGCGGTCTCGGGCGGATGGGCCGCGGCGGACGCGCTGGTGGTGTGGGAGGAAAACGCGCCGCAGGACGCGCCGCCGGGTTTCCGCTCAATGGAGCGGCGGCGATACGGGGAGACGTGGATAACGGTGCTGAGGCAGGCCGGGGGTGATGGCTTGCCCTGACCGGGGCGGACGGATTGGCCACTGACGCGCCAATAGGTCAGAGGTATTGCCCTTATCCGCGGATAAGCCGCCCCC
>JPPB01000187.1 GCA_001483205.1 alpha proteobacterium 3107 | reverse complement strand
TGCGCCGGGCAGCGCCTGCCTGCCCCCCGGCAGGCGCTCTAAACGTCTCAGCCTGTTGGAGCGTATGGGATTTATAGAAAGGCTATCGCCAATGGGGGATGTCGTGAAAAGCGCCCGCCCAGGCAGGCGGCTGCCCGGCTCGGTCAATATGCAGAGGTCTTTCCGAACGCAAAGCCCCGCGTGGGGGTCCGCCGGGCAAAGGTCTCTTGAAGACGGATGCGCCGTGCCCCATATTCCCTTCAGGCGGGTCGCCGGTTCGGGGCCCGCGCCGATGTCGCTGCAAAACAGGACCAGCCAATGGCGAAGCTCTCTCTGGGATCGCACCCGTTTCTTCTGGGGTTTGATCAGCTTGAACGGCTGATGGAGCGGGCGGCGAAAGCCGATAACGACGGGTATCCGCCCTTCAATATCGAACAGACCAGCGAAGACGGCTTTCGCATCACGCTGGCGGTGGCCGGGTTTGCCGAATCCGACCTGTCGGTGGTGACCGAAGACCGGCAACTGGCGATTCGCGGGCGGCGGAATGACAGCGACGCGGGCCGGGTGTTCCTGCACCGGGGCATTGCCACCCGCCAATTTCAGCGTGTCTTTGTGCTGGCTGAGGGGGTTGAGGTTGGCCGGGCGGGTCTGGAAAACGGGCTGTTGCATGTGGACCTGAGCCGGAGCACCCCGGAAAAAATCGTCCGGCAAATCCGCATAAACGGGGGCCGGGGGGATGACGGGGCCGTCGGGGGGTCAGGAGACAAACCATGAAAACACGCTATGATTTCAGCAAGATGACGGGAGAGCGGCAGGTTTACGTGCGCCGGGTGAATACCAGAGACCTGCCCGAAGAGATACGTGAACAGACCATGGGCGCGGAAGTTGTCTATGCGCTTTGCAGCCCGGACGGAGAGCGGATCGCCCTGACCGGGAGCCGCGATTTGGCCTTCACCCTCGCGCGGCAGAACGATTTCGCGCCGGTTTCGGTTCACTGACCGGAACGCCCCCCTTGCCAGACGCGGGCGGGTTCCTCAAACGTCCGGTTTTTCCACCCGCCGATAGACCCCTTCGGGCAGGTTGAGAGCAGCGGCAAGATCGCTCAACTGCGACGGCGACAAGGTGATCTTCTGCACCTTGCCGGAGCGCGGGTCGAATTGTTCGACGGTCACGCAATCCCCGAAGGCGTGGATGGTGATGTCCTCGCGCAGATGGCTGCCCGGCTCATCGACGAGGGTCACGACGGTGGCGTCAAACTCGTGCTCGATGGTAAACATGGGACCAACCCTAAGCCGCCCGCCGGGGATTGCAAGTGCGTCCCCGTTCCCCGGCCATCGGGCAAGGTGACTCCGGCTTGATGCGGGCGGCGCAACCGGATTAGAACCCCGGTGGTGCAATCAGGGGCAATTCCGGCATGACATTCCTGCGCAGACAACCGGCGCGCGCCTGTCCGGGCGCAAACGGAAACGGGCAAAACGGCGTCGTGCTTGACGCCGCCACCGTCGCACGGCAGGGCAGGCGCATCCTCGGCCCGCTCACCCTGGCCCTCACCGAACCCCGCATCGGCGTCGTCGGGCGGAACGGATCGGGCAAATCGACCCTTGCCCGCCTGATGTGCGGCCTGATCGCCCCCGACAGCGGCACGGCCCAAGTCTACGGCACCGACATCGCCCGCGACCGCAAGGCGGCCATCCGCGCAGTCGGCCTTCTGTTCCAGAACCCCGACCATCAGATCATCTTTCCCACCGTCGGCGAAGAGGTCGCCTTTGGCCTGACCCAGCTTGGTGCATCAAAGGCGGCGGCCAGAGAGGGCGCGCACGCCGCCCTTGCCCGTTTCGGCAAACGCCATTGGGCAGAGCGGTCTGTCCACACGCTGTCCCAGGGGCAGCGGCATCTGGTGTGCCTGATGGCGGTGCTGGCCATGGCACCGCGCCTGATCGTGCTTGATGAGCCGTTCGCCGGGCTGGACATCCCGACGACGCGGGCGCTCAACCGTTACCTCGACGGGCTGGAGCAGCAAATCATCCTCATCACCCATGATCCCCCCATGCTGGGCGGGGTTAACCGGGTGATATGGCTGGAGCGGGGGGACGTTGCGGGGGACGGCCCGCCGGGGCATGTTCTGCCTGCCTTTCACGCCGGGATGGAGACGGACGATGATTGCCCTGACCTCGCAGATTGAAACCCCATATCACCGCCTGCCTGCGGGCCTGAAACTCGCCCTTATGTGCCTGTTCACGCTGGCCTTGTTCCTGCATGACGATCTGCGGGTCAGGCTGGCGGCGCTGGGGGTGGTCGTGCTGCTGCATCTGGTGCCCGGTATGCGGTTCGCGCGCGAGGCCGCGGGCCACCTGAAACCGCTGTGGGTGTTTGTGCTGATCATTGCCGCGTGGCATGTGGCAACGGTGACGATGGCCGATGGCCTGCGCGTCATCCTGCTTTTGCTGGCGGCGGTCGGTCTGGCCAATCTGGTGACGATGACGACGCGGCTTGACGATATGATCGGTGTGGTGCGGTTTCTGACCCGTCCGCTGCGGGGGGTGGGGCTGAGGACGCAGGCGCTGGAGGTCTCTATCGCGCTCGTCATCCGTTTCACGCCGGTTCTGGCGCAAAAGGGGGCGGCGCTGGTCGATGCCTGGCGCTGCCGGTCGCCGCGCCGTCCGGGGTGGCGGATTGTGACGCCCCTGATCCTGCTGGCGGTTGATGACGCCGAGCGGGTGGCCGAGGCCCTGCGCGCGCGGGGCGGGGTGGGGTGAGATATGGCGTGACGACATAAAATTGATCACAGGTTCGGCCCCTGAAAGATCTTTGCATATTGGCCTGAGCCGGGCAGCCGCCTGCCTGGGCGGGCGCTTTTCCTGAAAGTCTG
>JPPB01000186.1 GCA_001483205.1 alpha proteobacterium 3107 | reverse complement strand
CTATCACTCAATCAAATGAGTGTCAAGCGATGCCGTGCCGGTGGGGGGTGAGAATTTTCCCGCATCCGGCAAAAACCGGCCTGTTCCGGCCTCTGTAATCCGCCGGAAACACAGTCAAACCACCCCTACCGTCGGCGAATCCCGGCAATGATCCGCCCCGGCCCGCCGGGGCCAAGCACAAATGACAGGCCAAAGCCGGTGGCGAATCCGGCGACCTCGGCAATCCAGTCCAGCCCGGCCCCGAACAGCAGCCCGAACACCAGCCGGATCGCCAGCAGCGCGCCGATCAGGGTGAAGGCCCGATACCGCCCGGCCCCCCTTGCCCCCGGATCGGCCCATAACAGAAAGGTGAACGCCCCCAGAATGCCGAACACGCCGGGATAGGCCCCCAGAAGCCACTGGGATGTTCCGGTCAGGCCGAACGCGACCGCGCCTGCGACCGACGACAGAACGAACACCGCGACGACGGACCAGGCGGCAAAGGTTTCGGCGACCACCTTGCCCAGCGCCAGAAAGATCGCCGTGGCCAGCGCCATATGCACGAAACCGCCATGCACCAGCGGATAGGTCAGATAGCGCGCCAGATAATCCGCCGGAAACTGCCCCGATTGCAGCATCCACGCCTGCATATCGCCCCTCAGCGCGTGATCCCGGATTGCGCCTGCCCGCCAGCCGATGCTGTCCGGTGTGCCGGGATAGCCCGCGCCGCCGAGGCTCAGCACCGCCTCGACCCCGAACAGCAGCAGCGCGATGATCACGATGACCGGCGGCAGGGGGTTCACCGGGGCGACCGGGGCGGCGGGGATGTCGTCGTCAGTCATAAACATCTCCCCATACCGGGCGCGGCTCAGGTTGACGCCCGCCCGCCCCGTGGGTAAGCGAACCCGGCGCATAAATCCAGACGGAGGTTCCGCAGATGACAGATACAGATACGGCCCGCACCCCGCACCCGCCCCGTGTCTTTTCCGGCATCCAGCCCACCAACCGCTTGCAGTTGGGAAACTATCTCGGTGCCGTCAAGCGCTTTGTCGAGATGCAGAATGCGGGCGTCGAGACGATATACTGCATCGTTGACCTGCACGCGATCACCGTCTGGCAGGAACCGGAGGAGCTGCGCCGCGCCACCCGAGAGCTGGCGGCGGGCTATATCGCCTCTGGCCTTGATCCGGCGCGCTCGATCCTGTTCAATCAGAGCCAGTCGCCCGCTCATGCTCAACTTGGCTGGATTTTCAACTGTGTCGCCCGTATGGGGTGGCTCAGCCGCATGACCCAGTTTAAGGACAAGGCAGGCCGGAACCGGGAGGCCGCGAGCGTCGGCCTGTTCGCCTATCCCAACCTGATGGCCGCCGACATCCTCGCCTGTCACGCAACCCATGTGCCTGTGGGCGAGGACCAGAAACAGCATCTGGAACTGACCCGCGACATCGCCGTCAAATTCAACACCGATTACGGGGTGGATTTTTTCCCCGTGCCCGAGCCGGTGATCGAAGGGGCCGCCACACGGGTGATGAGCCTGCGCGACGGGACGCGGAAAATGTCGAAATCTGATCCCTCAGACATGAGCCGCATCAACCTGACCGATGACGCCGACACCATCGCGCGGAAAATCCGCAAGGCGAAGACCGACCCGGAGCCGTTGCCGTCGGATACGGCCGGGCTTGAGGGCCGGGCAGAGGCGCGCAATCTGGTCAATATCTGTGCCGCGCTTGGGGATCGCAGCCCGGCAGAGGTGCTGGCCGAGTTCGGCGGCAGGCCGTTCTCGGCGTTCAAGCCGATGCTTGCAGATCTTGCCATCGCCCGGCTGTCCCCGATCACGGCGGAAATGACCCGGCTGATGGGGGATGTGGCCGAGATCGACCGTATCCTTGGCGAAGGGGCAGAGAAGGCCCGCGCCATCGCGCAGCCGATTTTGGAGCAGACCTATGATATTGTCGGGATGATCCGGTCGGGGTGACATGCGAAAGGCCTGTAAGACCTCTGCATAAAGGCACACTGGCGGCCAACCCGTCCCGCCCGGCTCGGCCATCATGCAGAGGCCTTTTCTGCATCGTCAGGCCCCGGCGACCTGCACGAACACCTGACCGTCTTCGATTTTCACCGGATAGGTCCGCAGGTCTTCCGTGCATGGTGCGGACAGCGCCTTACCGGTGCAAATATCGAAACGACCGCCATGCAGCGGGCACTCAATCACGCAATCGATGACCAGACCATCCTCAAGATGCTGTTCTTCGTGGGTGCAATGCCCGTCCGTTGCGAAGAAGCCCTTTTCGGTGTTGTAAATTGCGTAAGTGCGACCTTCGTGATCCCAGCGGATCAGGTCTTCGTCATCAATATCATCTGTCGCACATGCGCGCACCCATTCACTCATAGGTTCAGACCTTTCTTGAATAGCAAAGTTTCTTCAAGGGGATGGCGGCAAAGATCATAAACCTGCTCCATCCTACATCGTCCGCTCTGCAAAACGCTCAACCGGCCCGCCATCGGTGATCATATGCGGTGCCTGACGAATGGATGCGGCCATGGTCGGCAACCCCAAAGAACGGCGAAACGTCACCACGAACACTTCCCAATTCGTCCGCAAAAACCCCGGGTCCGGCGCGGGAACCTGTGTTTCCACGGCCTTTGCAAGCTCTGGCAGCGCATGGAAGGGCACCTGCGGATACAGGTGGTGCTCGACGTGATTGTTCATGTTCATGTAGAGAAAGCTGGTCAGCCAGTGACCACGGAATGACCGTGTGCTCTCCAGTATTGACGGCGAATTTTCCTGCAATTCCACATGCTGAATGAGCGTGAACAGCAACATCACCGGTGCCCCCAGAATGCGGGGCAGGATCAGGAACCAGACCGGCCACCAGACGCCCGCAAAGG
>JPPB01000185.1 GCA_001483205.1 alpha proteobacterium 3107 | reverse complement strand
CGCTTTTTCCGAAATTCCAAATTGGCGATGGTCTTTCCATAAAGTCCATACGTTCCAACAGGTTGAGACGTTTATAGCGCCTGCCGGGGGGCAGGCAGGCGCTGCCCGGCGTTCCGCCGGGCGGGACAGGTTGGTCGCCAATGCGCCATTATGCAGAAGTCTTGACAGTGGTCAGGGCCACGCCCGCCGGGGGCAGTCACGGCCCCGCGCGCCCGCAATCGCCCGAAGGTCAGGCCATGCCGAGCGCCTGCTTATACATATCAAGCACGGCTTCCTCTTCGGCGATGTCATCGGCGTCACGCTTGCGCAGTGCAATCACCTTGCGCATAATCCGGGTGTCATAGCCGCGCCCTTTGGCCTCTGCCATCACTTCCTTCTGCTGGTCGGCGATGTCTTTCTTTTCGGCTTCCAGCCGTTCAAAACGCTCGATGAACTGGCGCAATTCATCTGCGGTGACGTGATAGCTGCCGTCGGTCGGAGAAGTGTTCATTCCTGGCCCCGGTGATTATGTCTGCCTGCCTCTTATCCGCCCCGCGCCCCCGCCGCAAGCCATCGGTCTGATCGGGGGCGGGGGTCGCTTAATCGGAAAGGGGGCGGCTTAACCGGGAATTAGGGAAGATTTACCAAACACCGGAACGGCGGGAGACGCGCCGGGGATGCGCGCGATGGTTGACAGGCGACCGGCGGCGGCGGAAAGACTACGCGCGGATGGTTCGGGCAACCACAAGTCAACGAACAGGCAAAGGGATGGCGGATGCATGAGCAGGTAACGGCAATTCTGGAACGGGAGTGTGCGCCGGGCGTCCTGTCGGCACGGGACGGCACAATCACCTATCAGAACCCGAGCGCGGCGGCGCGGTTTGGCCCGGCGACCGGCGCGTCCGTCGGCCAAATGCTCGACGGGCGGCTTGAGGATGCTGCCGCGCTTTGCCAGCGTCTTATGGACAGCGCGCTTACCCACGGTGCGGCGCAGGAAGAAGGCCGCGCCCCTACCGGCGAAAACATCGGCATAACGGTGCTGCGCCTGTATAATGACAGCACCCTGTTATGGCGTATCTGGGAACCGGACGCGCCCCTGACCCGCCCCGCCCGGGCCGCCCTCGACACCCTGCCGATTGCTCTGGCTGAGATCGGCGAAGGCGGGCGAATCGCGCATCTGAACCAGCGGGCGCGCGCGTTGCTTTCCCCGCCCGACGCAGGCCCCGACACCGGGGCGACGGCGCTCAGCGATCTGGTCGAGGGGCCGGGCCGCCCGGTGCGAAGCTGGGTTGATGACGCGCTTAGGGGCTATGGCCTTGACAAGGCGGAAACGCTCAGGGTCCGCCACGCAGACCGGGAAACCTTCGTGCAGGTTTCGCTTTCGGGCTTTGCCGGCCCCGGCAGCGGGCGGCTTTTGGCCACATTCACCGATGCAACCGCGCTGAAGACACTCGAAGCCCAAATCGTCCAAAGCCAGAAAATGCAGGCGATCGGACAGTTGGCGGGGGGCATCGCCCATGACTTCAACAACCTGCTGACGGCGATTTCGGGCCATTGCGATTTGCTGCTGGCCACGCGGGGCCGGAATGATCCGGACCACGCCAACCTTCAGCAGATCAACGAAAACGCGAACCGGGCGGCGGGCCTTGTCGGGCAGCTTCTGGCGTTTTCGCGCAAACAGACCCTGCGGGCGGAAATTCTCGATCTGGGGCAGGTGTTGTCGGGGATGACCCATTTGCTTGGCCGGTTGGTGGGCGAGAAGGTGGCGCTCAGCGTCTCGACCGGGCCGGGCCTGAACTCTGTCTGCGCGGACCGGCGGCAGATGGAACAGGTGCTGATGAATCTGGTTGTCAATGCCCGTGACGCGATGCCGGGGGGCGGCAGGATTGAGGTCAGGACCGAGACGCGATGCCTGGACAGGCCGCTTTTGCGCGACCATGCCGAGGTGCCCGCCGGGCGCTATGTGACGATCTCGGTGCGCGATCACGGGACGGGGATGCCGGGCGATGTGCGCGCCAAGATATTCGAGCCGTTCTTTACGACCAAGAAAACCGGGCAGGGGACGGGGCTTGGCCTGTCGATGGCCTATGGCATCGTGAAGCAGAGCGGCGGTTTCATCTTTGTCGATAGCGATGAAGGGCAAGGGGCGACCTTTACCATCTATCTGCCCGCGCGGGAGGACGCGCCCCCGCAGGCGGACGACAAACCGGTCGCGCGGGCCCGGAAACCGGCCCGGTCCGGGGCATCGGGCAAGGGCGTCGTGCTGCTGGTTGAGGATGAGGCCCCGGTCCGTGCCTTTGCCGCGCGCGCCCTGCGGATGTATGGCTATGAGGTGCTGGAGGCCGGAAGCGCCGAGGAAGCGCTGGAAAGTTTGCAGGACAAAGCCTTGTGCGTCGACCTTTTCGTGACTGATGTGGTGATGCCGGGCCTGGACGGGCCGGGATGGGTCAGGCAGGCGCTCCGGGATCGCCCCGGTGTCCGGGTGATCTTTGTTTCGGGATACGCCGAGGATGTGTTCGGGGAAAACGGGTCGCAGGTGCCGGGGGCGGCCTTTCTGGCCAAGCCGTTCTCGCTGGCGGAGTTGATCGAGGCGGTTAAGGGGCAGCTTGAATAGGCCATCGAAAAGGTCTCTGCATATTAGCTCAGCCGGGCAGCCGCCTGCCTGGGCGGGCGCTTTTCGTGACAGTCCAAACTGGCAATGGTCTTGCCATAAAGCCCATACGTTCCAAAAGACTGAGGCGTTATGAGCGCCTGCCGGGGGGCAGGCAGGCGCTGCCCGGCGCGAGCGCCGGGCGGGACAGATTGGCCACTATACGCCTTTATACAGGGGCCTTTTGTCAAAAATCAGAGCACTGAACCCGGTTTTTCGCGTTTTACGGGAATTTTCCCTGC
>JPPB01000184.1 GCA_001483205.1 alpha proteobacterium 3107 | reverse complement strand
CGGGTGGAGCCGCCTGTTCTATGGCTGGGTCGAGGGGCCGGGGGATGGCGCGGTCTATGACCTCTATCTCGGCGTTGACTGGCGTGCGCCTGATGGCCGCTATGTCATCGGCGGGCTGCTCGGGCATGAGGGCGCGAACCTGCGGCTTGATGATGGTGAAGGGCGGTTCCGGTCGCAAATTTCCATGATCGGCATCTACGGCGCGACCTATCTGAACGATGCGCTGATCCTCGATGGCGCGCTCGCCTATGGGTTTGGCAGGCCGAAACTGTCCATGGTCGAGGGGGGAGACCGGGTAACGGCGGAATACGACACCGAGCGCTTTACCATCCGCGCTGACATGACCGGCGCTATGAGATGGAGCGAGGGCGCGGTTGTGGTCGAACCGCAGGCCGGTGTGCTGTATGTGTGGGAGCGGCTGGGGGCATTTACCGACAGCAAAGACGCGCCGGGGGCAGCGGAGACCCTGCGCCTGACTCGTCTCGGGTTTGGTCCCCGGCTGATCTGGGCGCTGCCCAATGGGGTCTTTACCGGGCGGGCGCGGCTGAACTGGGACCGGCATAATCTGGAGGGCGACGGCGATAAGGTCTCTGACATCTCTGCCTCGCTCGACGCCCGCCTGCGCTATCATCTTGAGGGCGGCCTCAGCGCCGAGTTTTTCGGGGCCGCCGATGGCATTGGCCTGTCCGGGGATCAGCAAACCTACACCGCTGGCGTCTCGGTCAATTTCAGGTTCTAGGGCGCAGCCTCATCAATACCATATGAAGACCTCTGCATATTGGCTCAGCCGGGCAGCCGCCTGCCTGGGCAGGCGCTTTTTGCAATACTCCACACTGGCGATGATCTTGCTATAAAGTCTATACACTCCAAAAGGTTGAGACGTTTAGAGTGCCTGCCGCCCGCCGCCTCACTCAAGCCCGTTCTCGCCCAGCAAATGCCGCCCCGCCCGGTCCTCCACCCCGATCACCCACAGGTCCGGGTCAAACCCTGTCTGCCGGGCGATCACCGCATCCGCCTCTGCCTCATCCCCTTCGGCCAGCACCATCCACACCCGTCCCCCGCTCACCGGGTCAAAGCTGCGCTGCCAGACACCGGACCGGCCATCCAGCCAATCCAGCCTGACCAGCACCGCCCCGGCCACCGCATCCCCGCGCCTGACCACAAAAGCGGGAATCCCGGCCAGTTGCAGCCGCCGCAGATAGGCCCGCACCCAGAACTCCGCCGCCAGCCGGGGGGCCACGTTCAGGCACCGCCATTGAAATCAAGGCCCATCTCGGCATAGCGCCCGGCCTCTTCCTGCCAGTTCGGGCGCACACTGACCCGCAGGAACAGATGCGCCTTGCGGTCAAGCAGCGTTTCCAGCTCTTCCCGCGATGCCTTGCCGACGGCCTTGATGGTCTCTCCCTTATGGCCGAGCACGATGCCCTTGTGCCCCTCGCGCATCACATGAACCACCTGATCGACCCGCACGGAACCGTCCGCGCGTTCCTCCCACTCTGTGGTTTCGACGGTCAGTTGATAGGGCAGCTCCTGATGCAGGCGCAGCGTCAGCTTCTCGCGCGTGATCTCTGCGGCCATGATGCGCAGGGGCAGATCGGCAATCTGATCCTCGGGATAAAGCCATGGCCCCTTTGGGAGCTCACCGGCCAGCCAGTCGCGCAACTCTTCCACCCCATAGCCGCGCCGGGCCGAAACCATGAACGTGCGCGCAAAAGGCCGGGCGTCGTTCATTTCGCGCGTCAGGGCCAGCAGGTCGGGGGCGCTCACCCGGTCGATCTTGTTGATGACCAGCGCCACCGTCCGCTCAGGCGCGATACGGTCCTGCAACGCCTCAAGGATCGCCCCCACCCCCTGGGTCAGGCCGCGATGAGCCTCGACCAGCAGCACGATAATATCCGCTTCTCCGGCCCCGCTCCAGGCCGCCGCCACCATCGCCCGGTCAAGCCGTCGGCGCGGGCGGAACAGGCCAGGCGTATCGACAAAGACGATCTGGGCGTCGCCTGCGGCCACCACCCCGCGAATGCGCGCCCGCGTGGTCTGGGCCTTATGGGTGACGATCGAAACCTTGGCCCCGACCATGCGGTTGAGCAGGGTCGATTTCCCGGCATTGGGTTCGCCGATCAGGGCGACGAAACCGGCACGGGTGGCGGGGGCGGCAGGGTCGGCGCTCATCCGGTCTGCTCCGCAACCTGCGCCAGCAGCGCCCTTGCCGCCTGTTGTTCTGCCTGCCGTTTTGACCCGGCCACGGCGCGCGCCGTCCGGCCATCCGCAAGCGCGGCCTCGATGTCGAATTGCGGCGCGTGGTCAGGGCCGTCGCGGTGGATGACGGTATAGCCGGGGGGCGGCTGGCCGCGCGCCTGCGCCCATTCCTGAAGCGCGGTCTTGGCGTCGCGGGCGTCCGTCTCGACCGTATTGATCCGATCCCCCCAGAGCCGCAGGATCATGTCCCGCGCCGCGCCGAAACCGGCGTCCAGATAAACGGCGGCAATCACGGCCTCCATCCCGTCAGCCAACAGCGCCTGTTTCCGCCGCCCGCCGGTGGCCGCCTCGGAACGCCCCAGCCGCATCGCCGCGCCAAGGCCGATCTGCCGGGCGACATCAGCGCAGGTTTCCCGGCGCACCAGCGCGTTGAAACGGGGGGCGAGCAGGCCCTCATCGGCGGCGCTGTCGGCGCGATAGAGCGCCTCGGCCACCACCAGCCCCAGCACCCGGTCGCCCAGAAACTCCAGCCGCTGGTTGTCGCCCTGTGCAGGCGCGGACAGCGATGAATGGGTCAGCGCCGTGGCCAGCAGGTCGGGCCGGGAAAACTCATGCCCGATCCGGCGCGCAAACGCCGCGGTTTCGGCGGGTGTTTTCACTCGATTGCCCTGAAGAACCGGTCCGCACGCCAG
>JPPB01000183.1 GCA_001483205.1 alpha proteobacterium 3107 | reverse complement strand
CGCCCGTTCGGCCCTGAAACGGTCCACCGGACCGTTTCCGAGACGGGCCTCACCCCCCGGCAGGCGCTTATAGACGCCTCAACCCGTTAGAACGTATGGACTTTACGGCAAGGCCATCGTCAATGTGGACTATCGGGAAAAGCGCCCGCCCAGGCAGGCGGCTGCCCGGCTACGCCATCATGCAGAGGTCTTTGCCATGCTGCCAGCCTCTACCGCAACCACGCCCCCCCCGGCACGGGAAAGCCGCGCAGAAAGGCCCCCGCATCCTGCGCGCCCTTTCCGGCCCGTTGCAGGCGCAGAAGGCGCACCGCCCCCGATCCGCAGGCAACCGTCAGCCGGTCATCCAGAACCTGCCCCGGCGGTCCCCCAATGCCATCGTCCGGTCTCAAACAGGCCAGCAGCCTGATCCTCTGCCCGTCATACTCACACCACGCGCCGGGAAAAGGCGACAGCCCCCGGATTTGGCGATCAACGACATCCGCCGGTTGCGCCCAGTCAATCCGGGCCTCGGCCTTGGCGATCTTCCCGGCATAGGTCACCCCTGCCCCGGACTGGGGCTGCCCTTCCGCCGCACCGGGCAGGGCAAGCGCCTCAACAATCGCCTCGCCCCCCAGCACCGCCAGCCGGTCGCCCAACTCACCCGTCGTTTCCTCTGCCCCGATCCCGGCCTCTCGCCTCAGCAGCACCGGGCCGGTATCAAGCCCCGCATCCATCCGCATGATGCTGACGCCGGTCACCCTGTCGCCCGCCATGATCGCCCGGTGGATCGGGGCCGCCCCCCGCCAGCGCGGCAGCAGAGAGGCATGAATGTTGAGACACCCGCGCGCGGGCGCCTCCAGAACCGGCGGCGGCAGGATCAGCCCGTAAGCGACGACAACCGCCGCCTCAGCCCCGATTGCGGCAAACTCCGCCTGCACCTGCGGTGCTTTCAGGCTGACGGGATGGCGCACGGGCAGGCCCAGCGCCCCGGCCCGGCGATGAACCGGGGTAGGGCGGTTGCGCTGTCCGCGTCCGGCCGGACGGGGCGGCTGCGTATAGACACAGGCAATGTCGTGGCCCGCCCGCACCAGCGCATTAAGCGCCACCACAGCAAACTCCGGCGCGCCCATGAAGATCAGCCTCACGCGCGGGCCTTTTCGCGTTTCAGCTTGCGCATCCGGCGGGTGATCATCTCGCGCCGCAGGGGTTTCAGATAGTCGATGAACAGTTTGCCGTTCAGGTGGTCAATCTCATGCTGGATGCAGGTGGCCCACAGCCCGTCGAACGCCTGCCGGTGTTCGTTGCCGTCAAGGCCCAGCCAGCGGACCGTCACCGCCGCCGGGCGCTCGATTTCTGCGAACTGGTCGGGGATCGAAAGGCAGCCCTCTTCGTGGATATTGGTCTCATCAGAGCGGGCGACAATTTCCGGGTTGATCAGAACCATCGGGCGCGGCGCGGCCTCTTCTTCCTTCACGCAATCCATGACGATGATCCGCTCTGTCGCGCCGATCTGGGGGGCGGCCAGCCCGATGCCCGGCGCGCCATACATGGTTTCCAGCATGTCCCCGGCCAGAGCGCGCACCCCGTCGGTGATGTCGCGGACGGGTGTGCAGACCTTTCTGAGGCGCAGGTCGGGGTGGATCAGGATCGTTCTTCGCTTGGCCATGACGCCGATGTAGGCCATGTGTGTCGGGTGCGCAACGG
Organism: alpha proteobacterium 3107; assembly: GCA_001483205.1. Classification (GTDB taxonomy): domain Bacteria; phylum Pseudomonadota; class Alphaproteobacteria; order Rhodobacterales; family Rhodobacteraceae; genus 3107. Next base: position 1,213 of record JPPB01000183.1, on the reverse strand, counting down.
GGCTTGCACCTGCGGCCAATCCGGGTAGCCTGTGCCCCGGATGCGTTACAGGACAGGGCGGTGACAGAACGGCTGGGGAACACGGGCAATGGATTTCGACGAACTGACAGACCGGCGCGGCAGGGGAACGGCGAAATGGGACGGTATGGCGCGCGCCACCGGCGTTTCCGCCCCGGACGCGATTGCGATGTGGATTGCCGACACGGATTTCGCCCCCGCTGGCGTTTTGCAGGACACCGTGCTTGCGCTCCATAACACCGCCGCCTACGGCTATTTCGTCGGCGAAGAGGCATACCACGAGGCCGTCGCCTGGTGGATGCAGACGCGCCACGGCTGGGATGCGCAGGCGGCGGCGGTCTTCAGCACCCATGGTCTCGGCAATGCGATCGGGCTGTGCCTGCACGCCTATACCCGCCCCGGTGACGAAATCATCCTGTTCACACCGGTCTATCACGAATTTTTCCGCAAGATACGCAAGGCCGGGCGCGTGGTGCGCGAAAGCCCGCTGGTGGTTCGGGACGGGGTTTATGCGATGGACCTTGAGCGGCTGGAGGCCAGCCTGACCGGGCGCGAGAAAGCGGTGATTTTTTGTTCGCCGCACAACCCCGCGGGTCGGGTCTGGTCGGTGGCCGAGCAACAGGCGCTGGCCGCCTTCTGTGCCCGTCACGACCTGCTGCTGATTGCTGATGAAATCCACCATGATCTGGCGTTTTCAGGATACGCCCATGTGCCGCTGCCGGTTGCCGTGCCCGAGGCTGCGGGCCGGGTGGTGATGCTGACCGCGCCGTCGAAAACCTTCAACATCGCCGGGGCGCGGATCGGTAACGTGATCATCCCCGATGCCGGGCTGCGCGCCCGCTTTCGCACGGTTACGGAGGCGCTGGACATCAGGCCGAACCTGTTTGGCGTGAGGATGGCGCAGGCGGTCTATTCCCCCGCAGGTGCAGAATGGGCAGAGGAACTGGTGGCTTATGTCGAAGGCAACGCGGCGCTTTTTATTGACGGGGTTGCGGGTATTCCCGGCGCGCGGGCGATGCCGATGCAGGGCACCTACCTTGCTTGGGTCGATTTCACCGATACCGGTATGGAGATGGCAGAGGTGATCCGGCGGGTGAAGGGGGAGGCCCGCCTCGCCCCCGGTATCGGCGCGGATTTCGGCGCGGGGGGGGAGATGTGGCTGAGGTTCAATATCGCCATGCCGCGCGCCCGGCTG
>JPPB01000182.1 GCA_001483205.1 alpha proteobacterium 3107 | reverse complement strand
CGACAGCGCGCGGGTGATGATCCGCCCCCCCCGAACGATATAAGCATTGTTCGAGGTGCCCTCGGTCACATAACCGTCCTCGACCAGCCAGGCGTCATCGCACCCCTCTGCCTTCGCCATCATCTTGGCCATTGACGGATAGAGCAGTTGCACCGTCTTGATGTCGCGCCGCCCCCAGCGCATATCCCCGACAGAGATCACACGGATGCCATGGCGCGCCTGCGGCGCATCGGCAAGGCCCGGTTTTGCCTGCGTAAACAGCACCACGGTCGGGCGGGTGCCCCTGTCGGGATAGGCGAAATCGCGGTCCGGGGCCGCGCCGCGCGTGACCTGCAAATAGACCAGCCCCTCGTCGATCCGGTTCCGGCGCACCAGTTCGCGGTGGATGTCCGGCAGATCGTCCATTTCCGGGGGATGCGGCATGTCAAGCTCTGCCAATGAGCGCTCCAGCCGCCGGATATGCCCGGCGAAATCCACCAGCCTGCCGTCAAGAACGCTCGTCACCTCATAAACGCCGTCGGCAAACAGAAAGCCCCGGTCAAAGACGGAAATCGTGGCTTCAGTCTCGGGCAGATAGTCGCCATTCACATAGACTATGCGGGTCATCGCGTTTCTCCTTACCCCCAGAGCGCGGCGGCGGGCGGATGCACCCCGCGCGCATCGAATGTCAGTGGGTCGGCCCGGTCTTCGGCCAGCAACAGCGGCCCGTCAAGATCGGTGATCATCGCCCCCTGCGCGACCAGAACCGCCGGGGCCATGGCCAGCGATGACCCGACCATACAGCCAACCATAATCCCGTAGCCCCCGGCCCGCGCCGCATCCCTTAGCGCCAGCGCCTCGGTCAGGCCACCGGTCTTGTCGAGCTTGATGTTGATCACGTCATACTTGCCGCGCAAACCGGCCAAGCTGGCGCGGTCATGGCAGCTTTCGTCAGCGCAGACCGGCACCGGGCGGTCGAGATCACCCAGGGCATCGTCATCGCCTGCGGGCAGGGGTTGTTCGACCAGCGCAACCCCGAGGCGCGCCATACGCGGCGCAAGCTCGGCGTAAATCTCTGCCGTCCAGCCCTCATTGGCGTCAACGATGATCGTCGATTTCGGCGCACCGGCGCGCACCGCCTCCAGCCGTGGCATGTCGTCTTCGGTGCCCAGTTTGACCTTCAGCAACGGCCGGTGCGCGTTTGCCGCCGCTTCGGCCCGCATCCTGTCCGGCGCGTCAAGCGACAGGGTGTAGGCGGTGATCTCCGGCCCCGGTTCGGGCAGCCCGGCAAGCTGCCAGACGCGCCTGCCCGCCTGTTTGGCCTCCAGATCCCAAAGCGCACAATCGACGGCATTGCGCGCGGCCCCGGCAGACAATAAATCCTGAAGCCCGGCCCGTGTCAGCCCGCCGCCACCGGGCAGGCTTTCGATCTGGGCCGTCACACTGTCAGGGGTTTCGCCATAGCGCGCATATGGCACACACTCGCCCCGGCCCTGATGCGCGCCCGCACCCACCCGCGCGCACAGCACCCGCGCCTCTGTCCTTGACCCGCGCGAGATGGTAAAGGCCCGCGCCAGCCTGAACACATCACATGTGACGGAAACCCGCATCCATCGCCCCTTTGCGCACTGCCCCCGGCCCCGGCTGTTGTCAGAGTGCTTGCAGCGCATCCACCAGCGTGCCCGCGCCAAAGCGGTAAGGGTCGGTGACGGGCAGGCCCATGCGGGCCCCGATCTCCGCCAGATACGCTTTCGCCTCATCCTCGGGCAGGTTCTGGGTGTTGATCGAAACGCCCGCGACCCGGCAGGCCGGGTTGGCGATGCGCGCCAGCGGCAGGGCGGTATCCCGCAGGGCCTCCAGCGTCGGCAGGGCATATTCCGGCAGGCCGCGCATATGCGCGCGGGTCGGTTCATGGGAGAGGATCAGCGCATCCGGCTGGCCGCCATGGATCAGCGCCATGGTCACGCCGGAATAGGACACATGAAACAGCGACCCCTGCCCCTCGATATGGTCCCAGTGGTCCGGGTCATTATCGGGGGTCAGATACTCCACCGCCCCGGCCATGAAATCAGCGATCACCGCATCGAGCGGCACGCCCCCCCCGGTGATCAGAATACCGGTCTGCCCGGTGGCGCGAAAGGTGGATTGCAGCCCGCGCCTGCGCATTTCGGCATCCATCGACAGGGCGGTATACATCTTGCCGACGGAACAGTCGGTGCCCACGGCCAGACAGCGCTTGCCGGTGCGTTTTGTGCCGTTGGCGATCGGGTATTGGATGGTCGGCACCCGCACGTCATGCAGGACGCGGCCATGGGCCTTTGCAGCGGCGGCGAGGTCGGCCTCATCGCGCAACAGGTTGTGCAGGCCCGAGGCCAGATCATAGCCCATCGCCAGCGCCTCGAGCAGCACCTCTTTCCAGGCGCGCGAGATCACCCCGCCCCGGTTGGCAACCCCGATGACCAGGGTTTTCGCCCCGGCGTCACGGGCCTCGGCCAGGGTCATGTCCTTCAGACCCAGATCGGCCCCGCAACCGGGCAGGCGAAACTGGCCGGTGGCGTTTTCGGGGCGCCAGTCACGGATGCCCTGCGCGACCTTGGCCGCCAACCGGTCCGGCGCATCGCCGAGAAACAGCAGATAGGGTGTTTTGATCATCGCGCATCTTCCCCGCTTTGATTGCGCAACACTCTGCGACAGGACGGGCGCATGATCATGCCCATTTCGGGGGTTTGGGGCTGAATTATGCAAAATAATTGCGAAAATGGCGCGGATTGTCGAACTATCTTTCGCGCCTGCCCGGGGGGCGGCGGCCCGGCCCGGTCAATATGCAAAGATATATAATATGTCAGCAGTACTGACCTTATCCGCGGATAAGCCGCACCCTCTGCCCTTATCCGCGGATAAGGTGCGGCCCCCGGACAGGGCG
>JPPB01000181.1 GCA_001483205.1 alpha proteobacterium 3107 | reverse complement strand
GCAGCGCCTTGGGCTCCGCCCGTTCGGCCCTGAAACGGTCCACCGGACCGTTTCCGAGACGGGCCTCACTCCCCGGCAGGCGCTTGAAACGTTTCAACCAGTTGGAACGTATGGACTTTATGGCAAGACCATCGCCAGTGTGGAGTTTCACGAAAAGCGCCCGCCCAGGCAGGCGGCTGCCCGGCTGAGCCAATATGCAGAGGTCTTTCCCATGGTTTGGGATCATCCCATGCCGGTTTCCAGCCAGTGTTCCAGCCAGTGGATGTCATAAGCGCCGTTCCGGATGTCCGGCTCTTGCAGAAGGGCGCGGAACAGCGGGGTGGTTGTCTCGATCCCGTCGATGATCAGCTCGCCCATGGCCCTGTTCAGACGGGCGACGGCCTCTTCCCGGTCGCGGCCATGCACGATCAGCTTGCCGATCAGACTGTCATAGTGGGGCGGGACCGAATAGCCGTCATAGAGTGCCGAATCCATGCGCACACCCAGGCCGCCCGGCACATGATACTGGGTGATCCGGCCCGGACAGGGGGCGAAATCCGGCAGGCGTTCGGCGTTGATGCGCACCTCGATGGCGTGACCGTTCATCCTCAGATCATCCTGTGCGAAGGACAGCGGCAACCCGGCGGCGACGCGGATTTGTTCGCGCACCAGATCGACGCCGAAAACCGCCTCTGTCACCGGGTGCTCAACTTGCAGGCGGGTGTTCATCTCGATGAAATAAAACGCGCCGTCCTCATAGAGGAACTCGATGGTGCCCGCCCCGGCATAGTTGATCGAGGCCACCGCTTCGGCGCAGGTCTTGCCGATTTCGGCGCGCATTTCCGGGGTGATGACCGGGCCGGGGGCCTCTTCCAGCACTTTCTGGTGGCGGCGTTGAAGCGAACAGTCGCGTTCGCCCAGATGAACGGCATGGCCCTTGCCGTCGCCAAAGACCTGCACCTCTATGTGCCGGGGTTTGCCGAGATATTTCTCGATATAAACCTCGTCATTGCCGAAAGCGGCTTTCGCCTCGGTCCGCGCGGTGCGGAACGCGGTTTCCAGCTCTGCGGCTGTGGCGGCCAGCTTCATGCCGCGCCCGCCGCCGCCCGCGGTTGCCTTGACGATCACCGGATAGCCGATTGCTTCTGCCGCCTGCTCTGCCGCCGGATAATCCGCCACACCGCCGTCAGAGCCGGGGACGCAGGGCACACCAAGCTGTTTCATGGTTTCTTTGGCGGTGATCTTGTCGCCCATGACGCGGATATGTTCGGCGGTGGGGCCGATGAAGGTGATGCCGTGATCCTGCAAGGCGCGGGCAAACCCGGCGTTCTCGGACAGAAAGCCATAGCCGGGGTGAATTGCCTGCGCGCCCGAGATTTCGCAGGCGGCGATGATGGCGGCGATATTCAGGTAGCTTTCGCTGCCCGGCGGCGGGCCGATGCAGATGGCTTCGTCGGCCATGCGCACGTGCATGGCGTCGGAATCGGCGGTCGAATGCACCGCGACGGTCCGGATGCCCATTTCACGGGCGGCGCGAATGACGCGCAGGGCGATCTCGCCGCGATTGGCTATCAGGATTTTTTCAAACACGGGGGGCGCGTGCCTCATTCGACGATCATCAGGGGCGCGCCAAATTCCACCGGGTCGCCGTCGGACACGAGGATGCGCCTGACCACGCCCGCTTTCGGGGCCGGGATGTGGTTCATGGTTTTCATCGCCTCGACGATCATCAGCGTGTCGCCCTCGCTGACCCGGGCACCGATGGTAACAAAGGCCGCCGTGCCCGGTTCCGGGGACAGATAGGCGGTGCCGACCATGGGGGACGTGACCGCGCCGGGGTGCTGCGCCGGGTCGTCACTGTCGCCGGCAGGCGGGGCGGGGGCAACGGGTGCGCCGGGGGCAGTGGGGACAACGGGGGCAGGTGAGGCCGCCGGGGCCGAGATATGCGCCTCTCGTATCGCCATGCGGCTGACCCGGACATTCAGGCTGTCATTGTCGCCATAATCCCGCTTGACCTGCACCTCGGTCAGGTCGTTTTCACACAGCAGTCTGGCCAGCGCCTCGATGAACGCGACATCGGCTTCGTGTTTGTTTTTCGTCATGCAACCCCCTGCCGTTTGTTCCTCTGCCTGTTTGCCGGGGGCCGTTATATGGCAGACGGCGAAGGGTTGAAAGCAAATGTTTGCCGGGGGCGGGCGGGCAGTCCGGCCACCGATGCGCCATCATGCGGGGGGTGCAGACTGTCGGTGCCTCATGCAACACATAAATCATCCCATGATTGAATCACGCCTTCCCCCAAAGCCAATCTGGTGTCGGGAAATTTTCAACCAGCCCCCAAGATTTACTGTTTGATAAAAAATCCAACCTGTGGCAGGCTGACACAACAACACGACCAACAGGGAGCCAGCAAATGCCGAACAGCCAGATGACGCCGGGGATTGCGCCGGGCCGTTTGCCGGGCCAGCTCTATCAGGAAAACTTTTCCGACCTGCACCCGCCGTATCAGCCCCACGAGGCCGCCGTCGCCGCCGACCGCTGCTATTTCTGCCATGACGCGCCCTGCGTGACGGCCTGCCCCACCGAAATCGACATCCCGCTGTTCATCCGCCAAATCCAAACCGGCACACCCGAAGAGGCGGCAAAAACCATCCTGACCCAGAACATCCTTGGCGGCATGTGCGCGCGGGTCTGCCCGACGGAAACGCTCTGCGAACAGGCCTGTGTGCGCGAGGTGGCAGAGGGCAAGCCAGTCGAGATCGGTCGTCTTCAGCGTTTCGCCACCGACACGCTGATGGATGCGGGCCAGCACCCCTTTGCCCGTGCGCCCGAGACCGGCAGGCGGGTGGCAGTGGTGGGCGCGGGGCCGGCCGGGTTAGCCTGCGCGCATCGTCTGGCCCTTCACGGGCACAAGGTGGACCTGCTGGATGCCCGACCAAAAGCGGGCGGGCTGAACGAGTTCGGCATCGCCGCCTACAAGACCGTCAACCATTTTGCAGAGCGCGAAGTCGCCTGGTTGCTGCAAATCGGCGGCATAACGCTGCACGCGGGCAGGGCCCTGGGGCAGGGGGCATCGCTTGACGCGCTGCGCGAGGACTATGACGCGGTGTTTCTGGGCATCGGCCTGTCGGGGGTGAACGCGCTCAGGGTCGAAGGCGAGGATCACAACGGTGTGGCGAACGCGGTGGAGTTCATCGCCGGTCTGCGTCAGGCCGAAGACCTGTCGGCCCTGCCGGTTGGTCGGAACGTGGTGGTGATCGGCGGCGGGATGACCGCCATCGACGCCGCCGTGCAGTCGAAGCTGCTCGGCGCACAAACCGTCACCATCGCCTATCGCCGGGGGCGCGACCGCATGAGCGCCTCGGGGTTTGAGCAGGATCTGGCGGCCTCGAAAGGGGTGCGGATTGTGACCAATGCCCGGCCTGTCCGGGTCATCGGCAACGGCGCGGCGCGGGAGGTGGAGTTTGAATATACAGAAGAGACAGCGGAAGGCCTGCGCGGCACCGGCGAGACCTTTCACATTGCCGCCGATCAGGTGCTGAAGGCGATTGGCCAGACCCTTGACGCGGCCCCTGCCAACCTGACGCTGGAGGGCGGAAAGATTGCCATCACCGGCGCGGGGCGGACCAGCCTGCCGGGGGTCTGGGCGGGTGGCGACTGTGCGGCGGGCGGCGATGACCTGACCGTGACGGCGGTGGCCGAGGGGCGCGACGCGGCAGAGGATATTCATGCCGCCCTGACGGGGGGCGACCGGCCATGAGCGACATCAGCAAGGCAGAACGTGACGCGCTTGGCCGGATTGACGCTCTGGATGACCCGGACAAGCTGAGAAATTATATCGGGAATGCGCGCAGGCAAGGCTCTGCGGTGGTGGAGCGCGCGGCCTTTGCCCGCCTGTGCCGGATACAGCCTGCGGCGCAGCCCGGCACTTTTGAGCATGATGTCTGGCAATCCGTTCATGCCACCGAGGAGCTTCTGCGGCAGGATCGCGGAAAAACCGTGCGGCTCACCCGCACCCGGCAAAAGCTCAGGAAAGACGGCGCGGCAAAGACCGTTGCCGATCTGACCATCAAACCCACACCCTCAGAGGGGTTTCATCTGTTGGTGGATATGGGGCATCCCGAATTTCTGTTCGAGGCGGTTGTGCTGCGCCATCAGGATATATTCGACAGCAAGGTGCGGGACGCTGCGGAAATGCGCCTGATTGAGGTTGGTCTTGAGGCGGAAGACCTGACCCGTCCGGCCCCTGCGCCCCCGAATGAACCGGAACCAAAAGAGGAACCGACATGACACATATCGTCTGTTACGCCGCCGCCGTGCCGACAGCGCGCAAGGCCGAATACGAAAAACACGCGACCCTTGCGGCGCAGGTGTTCAAAGACCACGGCGCGCGCCGTGTCGTCGAATGCTGGGGCAGGGATGTTCCGCCGGGGCAGGTGACTTCGTTCCCCCTTGCCGTGCAGGCTGGCGAAGATGAAACCGTGGTCATCGGCTGGCAGGAATGGGCGGACAAGGCCACTTGCGATGCCAATATGCCCAAGGCGATGCAGGACGAGCGGCTGAAGACGGCAGGCCCGCCGCCGATGGACAGCAAACGCCTGATCTATGCCAGCTTTGATATGATGCTTGAGATGTGAGGAAAAACAGATGGCCAGTCTCTCCTGTGACTTCGTGGGTATAAAATCCCCCAACCCGTTCTGGCTGGCCTCGGCCCCGCCGACGGACAAGGAATATAACGTTCGCCGCGCCTTTGAGGCCGGATGGGGCGGCGTGGTGTGGAAAACTCTGGGTGAGCACGGCCCGCCGATTGTCAATGTGAACGGCCCCCGCTATGGCGCGATCTGGGGGGCGGACCGGCGGCTTTTGGGTCTCAACAACATCGAACTGATCACTGACCGCCCGCTGGAGGTGAACCTGCGCGAGATCAAAGCGGTGAAGCGGGATTATCCCGACCGGGCGGTTGTTGTCTCGATCATGGTGCCCTGCGAGGAAGCGGCGTGGAAGGCAATCCTGCCCCATGTGGAAGAAACCGGTGCCGATGGGATTGAGCTGAATTTCGGCTGCCCCCACGGGATGAGCGAGCGCGGCATGGGGTCCGCCGTCGGCCAGGTGCCGGACTATATCGAAATGGTCACCCGCTGGTGCAAGCAAAACACCCGGATGCCGGTGATCGTGAAACTGACCCCCAACATCACCGACATCCGCCACCCGGCCCGCGCCGCACGGAAAGGGGGCGCGGATGCGGTCAGCCTGATCAACACCATCAGCTCGATCACATCCGTCAACCTTGACACCATGTCGCCGGAGCCGTCGATTGACGGCAAGGGCAGTCATGGCGGGTATTGCGGCCCGGCGGTCAAACCGATTGCGCTGAACATGGTGGCCGAGATTGCCCGCGACCCGGAAACCGCTGGCCTGCCGATCTCGGGCATCGGCGGGATCACCACCTGGCGGGATGCGGCGGAGTTTCTGGCGCTCGGGGCCGGGTGTGTGCAGGTCTGCACCGCGGCGATGACCTACGGGTTCCGCATCATCGGGGAAATGACATCCGGCCTGTCGGCGTGGATGGACGAAAAGGGCTATGAGTCATTGGATCAGGTGGTGGGCCGGGCGACGCCCAATGTGACCGACTGGCAATATCTGAACCTGAACTATGTGGCCAAGGCGGTGATCGATCAGGGGTCTTGCATCGGGTGCGGTCGCTGCTATGCGGTGTGTGAGGACACCAGCCATCAGGCGATTGCCATGTCAGCGGATCGGGTGTTCAGCGTCATCGACGAGGAATGCGTGGCCTGCAATCTGTGTGTCAATGTCTGCCCGGTAGAGGGGTGTATCTCTATGGTGGCGATGACGTCGGGCGACACCGATGCCCGCACCGGGCGGACGGTCAGCGGCGATTATGCAAACTGGACGACCCATCCCAACAATCCGGGGTCATGCGCGGCGGAATGACCGTTTCCTGGGGCCGGGCCGAATCAGGGAGCGTCAGCATCCGCGTCAGCAGCGCGGTGATATGGCGCTTTGCCTCGATGAGCGGGTCATCTTCGCGCCCAGACAGAATCGCCCGCACCTGAACCTCGAAATCCGCATAATGCTGGGTCAGCGACCAGATCGAAAAGATCAGGTGCCAGGGGTTCACCGGCGCAATCCGTCCTTCCTCGACCCAGCCGAGGATGATCGCCGCCTTTTCATCCACAAGCTCCCGCAACGGCCCCTCTATCGCGTCCATGATTCGCGGTGCGCCCTGAATGATCTCATTGGCGAACAACCGGCTTTCACGCGGCAGATCACGGCTCATTTCCAGCTTGCGGCAGGCATAGGACAGGATTTCGTCAAGCGGCTCTCCGTCTGCATCCAGGGTCCGCAGCGGATCAAGCCAGACATCCAGCAAATCAAACAGAAGCTCGCGGTGGATCGCATCCTTGGACGGAAAATAGTAGAGCATGTTGGGGGTTGACAGCCCGGCGGCTTTGCCGATCTGCTCAAGGGTTGACCCCCCGAAACCATGCCGGGAAAAGACCTCAAGTGCCGCGTCCAGAATTAGGCGGACATTTTTTTGCTGGATGCGGGTTTGTCGGCGTTGCAGTGTCACCGGTGCGTCTGTTTGCGTGCCATGGGCCATCGGGCTGCCTTTCCCCGTCTGCTGTTCCGCTATTCTTGCAAATTATATCGGATTTTGCAAATTCCGGCAGAAATGACCAGCAGCGTGTCGAAAAACTTGACTGACCCTGTGTCTTTGATAGCGTGTTCCTGACCAAACGGTCAAACATTATCGCACAAGGCCCGCCAACCCGGACTGTCACCGGACCGGCCCCTGCCTGATGAACCGAGGAGACGCCCGATGCCCGCCCCCGGAGAGAACCTTAAGATCAATGGCGATCGTTTGTGGGACAGCCTGATGGAGATGGCCCGAATCGGCCCCGGTGTGGCGGGCGGCAACAATCGCCAGACCCTGACCGATGCGGATGGCGAGGGCAGGGCGCTGTTTCAACGCTGGTGTGAAGAGGCCGGATGCACCATGGGGCTGGATCGTATGGGGAATATGTTCGCCCGGCGTGAGGGCACTGACCCGGACGCGCCGCCGGTCTATGTGGGGTCGCATCTCGACACCCAGCCGACCGGGGGCAAATATGACGGGGTGCTGGGGGTGCTCGGCGGGTTAGAGATCGTCCGCACGCTTAATGACCTTGGCATCAGCACCAGACACCCGATTGTTGTCACCAACTGGACCAACGAAGAGGGCACCCGTTTTGCCCCCGCCATGCTTGCCTCGGGTGTTTTCGCCGGGGTGCATACTGAGGACTGGGCCTATGCGCGCGAGGATGCCGAGGGCCTGACATTCGGCGCGGAACTGAGCCGGATCGGGTGGAAGGGCGATGAACCGGTCGGCGCGCGCCCGATGCGGGCCTTTTTCGAGCTGCACATCGAGCAAGGCCCGATTCTGGAGGCAGAAGGCAAGGACATCGGCGTTGTCACCCACGGGCAGGGGCTGGCCTGGGTGCAGGTGACGATCACCGGCAAGGCGGCGCATACCGGCTCTACCCCCATGCCGATGCGCCGGAACGCCGGGCTGGGGATGGCGCGGGTGCTGGAACAGGTGGACCGGATCGCGCTGTCCCACGCGCCCGATGCGGTCGGCGCGGCGGGGCATATCGAGGTGCATCCGAACTCCCGCAACGTGATCCCGGAGCGGGCGATCTTTACCGTCGATTTCCGCTCGCCCGATCTTAGCGTCATCCGGGACATGGAGGCGCGTCTGAAAGACGGGGCCAAAGCCATCTGTGATGACATGGGGCTGAGCGTGGCATTCGAGAGGGTCGGCGGGTTTGATCCGGTCACCTTTGACAGCGATTGCGTAGAGGCCGTGCGCCGGGCCGCCGAACGGCTGGGCTATTCGCACCGCAATATCATATCCGGGGCCGGGCATGACGCCTGCTGGATCAACCGTGTTGCCCCCACCGCCATGGTCATGTGCCCCTGTGTGGACGGGCTGAGCCACAATGAGGCAGAGGACATCAGCAAGGACTGGGCAACGGCGGGGGCGGATGTGCTGATGCACGCGGTGATCGAAACGGCCGAGATTGTGGAGTGAGCACTTTGCCTTTATACGAAACGGAAACGGGGATTGCCCGTTCGGGAGGGCCGGCATGTCGATAGACAACCTTGTTCTGGAACATCTTAAGGCGATCCGCAGTAACGTGGACCGGCTGACTGATGATATGCGGGAGGTCAAACAGCGCCTTGGCATCCTTGAAAATCAGTATGCCCTGCTTGAAAAGCAGTATGCCAGCCTCTCGAACCGCCTTGACCGTGTGGATGAGCGCCTGAACCGGATCGAAAGACGGCTTGATCTGGTCGATGTGTAGAAGGGAATACACCTGTTCAAATCCGCAGGCGCGCGCACCCCGCGCTTTCAACAACAGGTGAGGGAGAAAACCAATGACAACCAAAGTCATCAAGAACGGCACAATCTGCACCGCCGACCGCACCTGGAAGGCCGATGTGCTGATTGAGGACGAAACCATCGGGCGGATCGGCGAGAACCTTTCCGGCGATGAGTATATCGACGCTGAGGGGGCCTATGTGATCCCCGGCGGCATTGACCCGCACACCCATCTGGAAATGCCCTTTATGGGCACCACGGCGGCAGAGACGTTCGAGACCGGCACCTGGGCGGCGGCAACCGGCGGCACCACGATGCTGATTGATTTCTGCCTGCCGGGAGAGGATGGCTCAATCAGGAACGCCATCGGCGAATGGCACCGCAAATCCGCCCCGCAAATCTGTTCCGACATCGGCTATCACATGGCGGTCACCGGCTGGAATGAAAATGTTTTCAAAGAGATGAAGGACGCTGTTGATATGGGGGTCAACAGTTTCAAGCATTTCATGGCCTATAAGGGCGCGCTGATGATCGAGGATGACGAGATGTATGCCTCTTTCCGCCGCTGTGCTGAGCTCGGTGCGCTGCCGATGGTCCATGCGGAAAACGGCGATCTGGTGGCGGACAAACAGCAGGAAATGCTGGCGCAGGGCATCACCGGGCCGGAGGGCCACGCCTATTCCCGCCCGCCGGAGTTCGAGGGCGAAGCCGCCAACCGGGCGATCACCATCGCCGATGCCGCCGGGGTGCCGCTCTATATCGTGCATGTGTCCTGCGAGCAGGCCCATGAGGCGATCCGGCGGGCGCGCCAGAAGGGGATGCGGGTTTATGGCGAACCGCTGATCCAGTTTCTGACGCTCGATGAAAGCGAGTATTTCAACAAGGACTGGGACCATGCCGCCCGGCGGGTGATGTCGCCGCCATTCCGCTCTCAGGATCATCAGGACAGCCTGTGGGCCGGGTTGCAGGCGGGCAGCTTACAGGTGGTGGCCACCGACCACGCGGCATTTACCACCGAACAGAAACGGATGGGGCGCGACAATTTCTGCCTGATCCCGAACGGGTCAAACGGGTTGGAGGAACGGCTTGCCGTGCTGTGGACCAAAGGGGTGGAGACGGGCCGCCTGACCGCCAACGAATTTGTCGCGGCAACATCAACAAATGTCGCCAGGATACTGAATATATACCCGAAAAAGGGGGCGATTGTCGAAGGGGCAGACGCGGATATTGTGGTCTGGGATCCGAAGATCAGCCGGACGATCAGCCAATCAAACCACCATTCGATCCTTGATTACAACGTGTTTGAGGGGTTCGAGGTGACGGCGCAATCCCGCTATACGATCAGCCGGGGCGAAGTCATCTGGGCCTGGGGTCAGAACAGCCAGCCGCGCCCGGGCCGGGGCCGTTTTGTGCCGCGCCCGGCGTTTCCGTCGGCGCACAAGGCGCTGAGCCAGTGGAAGGCTCTGAATACCCCGCGCAGGGTTGAGCGCGACCCGCTGAACATCCCGGCGGGGATTTGACTGAAAAAGGATGAATATCTTGGGGCAAAACGCTGTCATAGATGCAAAAAATCTGTGCCTCACCTTTCAGACCGCCGATGGCCCCGTCCATGCGCTGAAGGATGTCAGCCTGAAGATCGGCAAGGGGGAGTTTGTCAGCTTCATCGGCCCTTCGGGGTGCGGCAAGACCACCCTGCTGCGCGCCATCGCCGCACTGGAGGAACCAACCGGCGGCAGCCTGACCGTCAACGGCATGACCCCGGACGAGGCGCGGCGGAACCGGGCCTATGGCTATGTGTTTCAGGCCGCGGGCCTGTATCCGTGGCGCACCATCGCCGGGAATGTCAAACTGCCGCTCGAAATCATGGGATTCGACCGGGCAGAGCAGGAAAGACGGGTCGAAAACGTGCTTGAGCTGGTTGAATTGCAGGGGTTCGGCAAGAAATTTCCGTGGCAGTTGTCGGGCGGGATGCAGCAACGTGCCTCGATCGCGCGGGCACTGGCGTTTGACGCGGACATCCTGCTGATGGACGAACCTTTCGGCGCGCTGGATGAGATCGTGCGCGACCACCTGAACGAACAGCTTCTGGCGCTGTGGGCGCGGACCGGAAAGACCATCGGTTTCGTCACCCATTCGATCCCCGAGGCGGTCTATCTCTCGACCAGAATCGTCGTCATGTCGCCGCGTCCGGGCCGGATTGCCGATGTGATCGACAGCCCGCTTCCGGCGGAAAGGCCGCTTGGCATTCGCGATACGGCGGAGTTCATCGACATTGCCCACCGTGTGCGGGAGGGGCTGAGGGCGGGGCATGGCCATGAAGTCTGAGACGGGCAAAACCGGCCGCCTGTATCGCCTGAGTGTGTGGAGCGTGCGGCGGATGGCCAATGCCCTGCCGGTTCTGGCCGTTCTCGCCGCTATTGTCGTGCTCTGGTATGCCGGTTCGGTGGCGATGAACGCGAAATGGGCCTATGCGCAGGCAGAGCGCGCCGGGGAAACGCTGAGCCTCTCTCAGCTTATCGCCGACACCCAATCCCAAAACCGCCCGCGCCTGCCGCCGCCCCATCAGGTCTTTGCAGAGCTGTGGGACTCGACGGTCGAAAAGAAAATCACCAGCAAGCGCAGCCTGGTCTATCATGGCTGGGTGACACTCTCGGCCACCTTCCAGGGGTTCGCGCTCGGGGTTTCGGTGGGCATTCTGATGGCCGTCGGCATCGTCTGTTCGCGCACACTGGAAATGAGCCTGATGCCCTGGGCGATCATCAGCCAGACCGTGCCGGTGGTGGCGATTGCGCCGATGATCATCGTGCTGTCCAATTCGCTGGGGATTGATGGCCGGGCGACGCCAAAGGCGATTATCTCTGCTTATCTGTGTTTTTTCCCGGTGCTGGTGGGGATGACCAAGGGGTTACGGTCGCCCGACCGGATGCAGCTTGACCTGCTCAAGACCTATGGCGCGTCGGGGGCCGCCACGTTCCGCAAGCTGCGGCTGCCCGGCTCGGTGCCGTATCTGTTCACCTCGCTCAAGGTCGGGATTGCGGCGGCGCTGGTCGGCACAGTGGTGGGTGAGTTGCCGACCGGGGCCATTCAGGGGCTGGGGGCGCGGATTCTGATCGGTGATCAGTTCGGCAACCCGATGCAGATTTGGGCGGCGCTGTTTGCTGCGGCGATTCTGGCGGGCGGGCTGGTGACGCTGATCGGGGCCATCCAGACCCTGGTGCTGAGGCGCATGGGGATGGAACAATGACCGGTCTGTGGGGCCTTTGGGCGGCTGTCGCGTTCTGGGTTGTGGCCTGGGCGCTGAATGTGCGGCTGGCCAACTCTGCCTACCGGCAGGCGCGGGCGGTGCGCATCGGAGTGCCGGTGCTGTTCGGGGTGGCGATCCTCGTGCTGTGGGAGGGCATCGTCACCGGTTTCGGGGTTTCCCCGGTCATCCTGCCCGCGCCCTCGGCGATTGCGGCAAAATTCGCCGCCTCTACCGAAACCCTGTGGCTTGATTTCAGCCAGACGGTGCTGAAAGGGGCGCTGTCGGGGTTTCTGATCGGGGCCGGGGCCGCGTTCGCCACGGCGCTGGCGGTGGACCGCAGCCCGTTCCTGCAACGGGGCCTGTTGCCGATCGGCAATTTCGTCGCCGCGCTGCCCATTGTCGGTATTGCGCCGATTCTGGTCAACTGGTTCGGGTTTGACTGGCAATCCAAGGCGGCGGTGGTGGTGGCGATGGTGTTCTTTCCGATCCTCGTCAACACCGTGCAGGGCCTGAAAGAGGCAGGCCGGATGCAGCTTGACCTGATGCGAACCTACGCGGCCAGCTATCCGCAGACGCTGTTGAAACTGCGCCTGCCTGCGGCGATGCCGTTCATCTTCAACGGGTTGAGGGTGGCAACGACGCTGGCGCTGATCGGGGCGATTGTGGCGGAATATTTCGGCTCTCCCACCCGCGGGATGGGGTTTCGCATCTCGACCGAGGTCGGGCGGCTGGGCCTTGACATGGTATGGGCCGAGATCACGGTGGCGGCGCTGGCCGGGTCCGTCTTTTATGGGCTGGTCGCAATGCTGGAAAAGAGGGTTGCGTTCTGGCATCCTTCGCAGAGAGAGTAACAGCTAACCATGACTTCAACAAAGGGAGAAAGACGATGAAAAAGCTGATCACGGGCCTTGCCGTGCTGACAATGGGGGCGGGGGTGGCCAATGCCGCCGACGACCTGACATTGCAGTTGAAATGGGTCACGCAGGCGCAGTTCGCGGGCTATTACGTGGCGCTTGAAAACGGCTTCTATGCCGAGGAAGACCTGAACGTGACCATCAAACCCGGCGGGCCGGACATTGCACCGACACAGGTGATCGCCGGGGGCGGGGCTGATGTGACGGTCGAATGGATGCCCGCCGCCCTTGCCGCACGGGAACGCGGGCTGCCGCTGGTCAATATCGCGCAACCGTTCAAGTCTTCGGGCATGATGCTGACCTGCCGCAAGGACACCGGGGTCACCGCCCCGGAGGATTTCGCGGGCCGCACTCTGGGCGTCTGGTTCTTCGGCAACGAATATCCGTTCCTGAGCTGGATGAGCACGCTCGGCCTGTCCACCGAGGGCGGCGATGATGGCGTGACGGTGCTGAAACAGGGCTTCAATGTCGATCCGATCCTGCAAGGGCAGGCGGATTGTGTCTCGACCATGACCTATAACGAGTATTGGCAGATCATTGATGCGGGCCTGTCGGCGGATGAACTGGTGACGTTCAAATACGAGGATCAGGGCGTGGCGACGCTGGAAGACGGGTTGTATGTGCTGGAAGACCGCTTGCAGGATGCCGCGTTCCGGGACCGGTTGGTGCGGTTCGTGCGCGCCTCGATGAGGGGGTGGAAATGGGCCGAGGAAAACCCGGATGCGGCGGCGGACATTGTGCTCGAATATGACGAGACCGGGGCGCAGACCGAAAACCACCAGCGCCGGATGATGGGCGAAATCGCCAAGCTGACGGCGGGGTCTGACGGGGCGCTTGATCCGGCGGATTATCAGCGCACGGTGGACACGCTGTTGGCCGGGGGGTCTGATCCGGTTATATCCGGCCCGCCGGAGGGCGCATGGACCCATGACATCACCGATGCGGCCCTGAACTAAGCCGGTTTGCGGGGGTGATTCGGGCCTCGCGGGCGGATGTTCGCGGGGCCTGTTTTTTTGATGATTTTTGATGAACGCGAAAGGGGCCGTCATGCCACAAACCATCACCAGAGGCATCCGCGCGATGCTGTCAGAGGCGCGCGCCGCCGTGACCGAGGTGGACGCAAAACAGGCAATCGGGCTGGCGGGCGACGACGGCCATGTGCTGGTTGACCTGCGCGAGGGGCGGGAGATTGAGCGTGACGGCAAAATCCCCGGTGCGTTTTCCTGCCCGCGCGGGATGCTGGAATTCTGGATTGACCCGGAAAGCCCGTATCACAAGCCGGTCTTTGCTCAGGACAAGGCTTATGTGTTTTACTGCGCGAGTGGCTGGCGCTCGGCCCTTGCCGCACAAAGAGCGGCAGAGATGGGGCTGCACCCGGTCGCGCATATTGGCGGCGGGTTCGCGGCCTGGGTTGCCGCCGGTGGCCCGGTAGAGGGTAAGCCGCGATAACAAAGGGCCGGTCGCAGTGACCGGCCCCTTTCGTATCCCGTGGCGTCTGCTCCGGCCTATTCCCGGTTGCCCAGAAGTTGCAGCAGAAACATGAACATGTTGATGAAGTCCAGATACAGGCTCAGCGCGCCCATGATCGCGGCCTTGCCAAGCCATTCCCGATCACCCGCATGGGCCATTTGCAGATAGGTGTTCTTGATGTTCTGGGTGTCATAGGCGGTCAGCCCGGCGAAGATCAGCACACCAAGGATCGAGATGGCAAAGTCAATCGCCGGGTTCCCCAGAAAGATATTGACGATTGTGGCCACGATCAGGCCGATGACGCCCATGATCAGGAACGACCCCCAGCCGGAAATGTCTTTGCGGGTGGTATAGCCCCACAGCGACAGCCCGGCAAAAGCGATTGAGGTCACAAGGAACACCTGGATGATCGAAAAGCCGGTGAAGACCAGGAAAATCCAACTGATCGACAGCCCCATGAGCGAGGCGAAGGCGTAGAAGACCAGTTGCACCCCGGCGGCTGACAACCGCCTGACCGCCGCACCGATGCCAAAGAACAGGAAGGCCAGCGGGGCGAACATGATCACCCATTTCAGCGGCGAGGTATAGATCGCGGCCCCGAACGCGGTCAGGTATTTGTTCGCACCGATTTGCGCGACGGCCAGTGCCGGATCGGTCGTCACCGACAGGCCGGAAACTGCCCAGGCGGCAAGGAATGTGATCAACATGCCCACGGACATGGTGCCGTAGACCTTGTTCATATGGGCGCGCAGGCCCTCGTCTATCGCGGCGGCGCGGGCACCGGCCCGCACATCAACCTGATGGAATTCAGCCATATCTCTTGCTCTCCAAAGCTCGGATTCGGATGGGGTGACCCGGACCGGACCTCCCCGCTGGTGACAATATCGGCAAAGAAGCCCCGGTTTTCAAGAAATTCCGCACCGGAATGGCCCGATTTTTCCGAAACCGGGTCCGCGCGGCCCATGTTCCGGCACATCGCGGACAGCTCGCCGCGCTGCTCTCATGGTCAATCTGGTCGCCTTTGTGCGGCGGGTCTATAGGCTGAAGCCAAGATTTGAGTCCAAGCTCCAGCCCTGATCCCGCCCGGCGGAACGCCGGGCCGCGCCGTCCCGCCCCCCACGGGGCGGCGCGTTCGCGCCCCCCGTGCGGGCCGGACGCGGCCTTTCGGGCTGCTCGCTCACCTATCCCAGAGAAGCATTTGCCACTTGTGCCATGACAGGATCAGGCGGGTGCCTGTGATCAATTTTACGTCTTCAAGTCATACATGATGCTGGCCCCGGTCGCCCTTCAGGGCGTGATCACGATCTTGCCGGTGGCCTTGCGGTCGCGCAACAGGCTCAGCCCCTCACCGGCGCGCTCCAGGGGCAGAGTATGGCCGATATGGGGCCGCAGCCCGCCTTGCCGATACCAGCTAAACAGCCGCGCCATGCTGTCGGTCAGCACATCGGGCGCGAATTTCAGATAGCCGCCCCAGTTGACCCCGATCAGGCTGATATTTTTGACCAGCATGTGATTCGGGCGCAGCTCGGGCAACTGTCCGCTGGCAAAGCCGATCAGCAGATAGCGCGCGCCGGGGGTGCAGGCCCGGAAAGCGGCGGTGAACTGCGCGCCCCCGACCGGA
>JPPB01000180.1 GCA_001483205.1 alpha proteobacterium 3107 | reverse complement strand
AGGTCATCCGGGCACAGCGCATTGACGAAATGCGGGTCAATCCCGTCCAGCCCCCATGTCTTGCAGCCCTGTTCATAGAACCCGACCAGCAGGCCGTTCTTTTCCTGACGGCAGTAATAGTCGGAAATCGGGCAGCGCAACAGAGGCATCCGGTGCCCGGCCTGCCGGATCGCCGCAATCTCATCGGTCAGGAAATACTGATGTTCCATCGAGGCAACGGGGTGATGGACCCCCATCATCGCCCCCACCTCGTTCACGCGATAGCCGCAGGCATTGACAACGATGTCGCAGTCGATTTTGCCCTTATCGGTGTGAACGGTCCAGGTGTCATCGCGGTGTTGGGTCAGGCCGACCACCGGGGTGTTGCGACAGACCTCTGCCCCGGCCCGGCGCGCGCGGCGGGCCAGCGCCTGACACAACTGCGCCGGGTCAATGTCGCCGTCGGACGGATCCCACAACCCGCCAAGCAGGTTGTCGGTGGTAATCAGCGGGTGGCGGCGCGCGCATTCCCCGGCGTCGATGACCTCGAAATCCACGCCCATCCCGCGCGCCATCGACGCAAAATGGCGATAGCCCTGCATTTGCGCCTCGGTATTGGCCAGCCGGATACCGCCATCGCCATGGTGATAGTTGATCGGATAATCGGGATCAGCGGCCAGTGCCTTGTAAAGATTGATCGAATGGGTCTTCAGCCCCACCATCGTCTGGGTCATCCCGAAATTCGTCACCTGCGCCGCCGAATGCCAGGTTGTGCCGCTGGTCAGCTCATCCCGTTCGAGGAGCACGACATCCGTCCAGCCCTCTTCCGTCAGGTGATAGAGGGTTGAGCACCCGGCGATACCGCCGCCGATCACCACGACTTTGGTTCGGGATTTCATCAGCCAGACCTTTGCATATTGGCCGTGCCGGGCAGCCGCCTGCCGGGGGGCAGGCAGGCGCTGCCCGGCGTTCCGCCGGGCGGACGGTTTGGCAACTGGCGTGCCAACATGCAGAGGGTTTTCAACAGTGTCTCCGGCAAAAATCGCTGAAACTTAGCCCCTGCCCGGATTGCCTGTGCAATGAGGCCACCCCTTCTTCGCATCAAATCGAAATCTTTTTGCGGAAGTTTCGGAGTAACCGGATAGGCGTTGGCCCCGTCCGGTCAGGCCCCCTTAATGCCCCCGACACCACGAGGAAAGCAGACCGGGCATGGCTGCACGGCAGGGAAAACGATGCGGGCGGCAGGGGCGTGCGGCAAAACCGGTGCTGAATCCCTGTCCGCCGGGGCAGGCCGGGGGCAGCTACAGGCCCCTGTCCGATTCGGACCTGCAAAAAATATACGGCGTTGCGCTGGACCTGCTGGCACAGCTCGGCATGGGAGAGGTGCCGCCCCGCCTGCGCGCCGACCTTCTGGCGGCCGGGGCGACGGATGACCGCCGGGGGCGGGTGCTGTTGCCGCCGTCGCTGGTCAGACAGGCCGTTGCTCAGGCGGCAAGGCGCTTTGTCCTGCACGGGCGGGATGCGGCCCGCTCAATTAAGGTCGGCGGCAACCGGGTGCATTTCGGCACCGGCGGCGCGGCGGTTCAGACCCTTGACCTCGACAGCGGGCTGTATCGCCCCTCGACGCTCAGGGATTTGCACGACTTCACCCGGCTTCAGGACACTCTGACCAATGTAAGCTGGTTCACCCGCTGCTGTGTCGCGACCGATGTGCCGGACACCTATGATCTCGATGTGAACACCGTCTATGCGCTGCTGAAGAACACCACCAAGCCGACGGCCACATCCTTCACCCTGGCCGACCATGTGGGGCCGATTGTCGAGATGCTCGACATTGCCGCCGGGGGGCCGGGGGCATTTGCCCGCCGCCCGTTTATAAAGGCCCATATCAGCCCGGTCATTTCGCCGCTGCGCTTTGGGGCCGATGCGGTTGATGTGGTGTATGCGTGCATCCGGCACAATATCCCGGTTTCCTGCATCACCGCGGCGCAGGCAGGCGCGACCGCCCCGGCGACGCTGGCCGGTTTTCTTGCCCAATCCCTGGCCGAAACACTGGCCAGTCTGGTGATGGTTCATGTGATCAGGCCCGGCTTTCCGATGGTGTTTTCCAACTGGCCGCTGGTGATTGACCTGCGCACCGGGGCGTTTTCGGGCGGCAGTGGCGAGACCGCGGTGCTGAACGCCGCTTCTGCGCAGATGTCGAACTGGCTGGGTCTGCCCTCGGGCGTTGCCTGTTCGATGACCGACGCCAAGGCCATTGATGCGCAATACGGGATGGAAAAGGGCATCACCTCGATGGCGGCGGCCCTGGCCGGGGGCAACCTGATCTATGAAAGCTCGGGCATGACCGCATCCCTGCTCGGGGCCAGTTTCGAGGCGTTCGTGCTGGATGATGAAATGCACTCCAACACCTATCGCGCTTTGCGGGGGATTGAGGTGACCGACGACAATCTGGGGTTTGAGGCGATTTGCGAGGCGGTGCTTGGCGACGGCCATTTTCTGGGCGGGGCGCATACATTTGCCGCTATGGAGCGGGACTATTTCTATCCGTCGCTTGCGGACCGGGATGAGCCGCGCACCTGGGCCGGGAACGGCGCGCAGGACGCATGGTGCCGGGCGAGGAAGCGGGCGAGAGAGGTTTTGCGCAGTCACAACCCGGTCTATCTGACCGATGCAGAGGACAGGGCGATACGTTCGCGGTTTACCATTCTTTAAGACCTTTGCATGATGGGGCAGCCGGGCGGGGTGGTTTGGCTGGTCCAAGAAAATATGTCAGCAGTACTGACCTTATCCGCGGATAAGGTCGCGCCCTCTGACCTTATCCAAGACCTCTGCATAAGGCTGTATCGCCCCCCAAATGTCCCGCCCGGTCGCCAGACCGGGCAGCGCCCGCCATAGGGCTCCGCCCGTTCGGCCCTGAAACGGT
>JPPB01000179.1 GCA_001483205.1 alpha proteobacterium 3107 | reverse complement strand
CTGATTGATCTTCGCGGTCAGCGGGAACAGGTCACGGACATCGAACCGCGTCGGGGCCGCGCCAAAATCCGACACATCAAACCCTTGGGCCAGTTCTTCGGCTGAGGCAGCAATCTCCACCGGTTTCGATGACCCCAGCCGCGCCATCAGGCTCAGCAACGCCATCGGCTGCACACCCCTGTCGCGCAGGCCCCCCAGCGCCAGCGAACCAAGCCGTTTCGACAGCGCCTCGCCCTCCGGCCCGGTCAGCAGCGCGTGATGGGCAAAGGACGGCGCGTCGCCCCCCAGCGCCCGGATGATCTGAATCTGTGTCGCGGTGTTGGTCACATGGTCCGAGCCGCGCACCACATCGGTGATACCGAACGCCATATCATCGCAGACCGACGCCAGCGTATAGAGAAACTGCCCGTCGGCACGGATCAGAACCGGGTCAGAGAGGCTTGCCGCATCGACCGAGAGCGCGCCCAGAATGCCGTCATCCCAGCCGATCCGCTCGCGCTCCAGCCGGAACCTCCAGTGCCCGTTGCCGCGCTCTGTGCGCAGTTTTGCCTTGTCCGCTTCTGACAGGGTGAGCGCGGCCCGGTCATACACCGGCGGCCTGCCCATGCCGAGCTGCTTTCTGCGTTTCAGTTCCAGTTCCTGCGGGGTCTCGAAACACTCATAAAGCCGCCCCGCATCGCGCAGCGCCGCCGCCGCCGTCTCGTATCGGTCCAGACGGTCCGATTGTTTTTCGAGCCGGTCCGGGCAGAGGCCCAGCCAGTCCATATCCGCCCGAATCGCATCGGCATATTCGGGCCGGGAGCGCTCCCTGTCGGTATCATCGAGCCGCAGGATGAACTGCCCGCCGGTCTTGCGCGCGATCAGGAAGTTCATCAGGGCGGTGCGCAGGTTGCCGACGTGAAGATGGCCGGTGGGCGACGGGGCGAAACGGGTGACGGTCATCGGGGTCTCCTTGGTGCCCGCCCGTCTTTCACAGCGGTGGGGGATTGTCCAGATCGGGGCGCGGGGGCGGCTCGCTGTTTCTGTGAAAAGACCTCTGTATAATGGCGCATGGCCCGCCGGGCCGGGCGCTGCCCTTCGGACGGGTCGCGCATCTGTCCCGGCAGGCAGCTACCCGGCCCGGCCAATAGGTCAGAGGTATTGCCCTTATCCGCGGATAAGGGGGGCCGGGGGCACCTCGTCGATATGCTTCATTCGGGTTCTATCGGCCAGCGCCGGGCCAGATCATCCAGACCGGCGCGGATCAGGCGCTCCAGAACCCCCCTGTCCACATCCGCCAGCGTGTTGATATAGAGGCAGGATTTGCCAATCCTGTGCTTGCCGAGATGTTTCAGGATGGCCCCGAAATCCGCATATCCCGGCATGATGTAGATCGAAAGATTCGCCTTGCGCGGGGCGAACCCGGTAGCGAGGAAATCCCCTTCCCGTCCGCTGGCATAGCGATAGTGATAGCGGCCATAGCCGATGATTGACGGCCCCCACATGACAGGGGCAAAGCCGGTCACCCGCCGGAAGAGGCCATCAAGCGTCACCGCGTCGGCCCGCCTGACCGGGTGCCCGATGGCGGCAATGAAATCCGCGACGCTTTGGGTGGTTGGCTGGGTCTTGTTCGGGGGCATCGTGGCCCGAGCATAGCAAGGCCGGACCCGTGCGGCAACGGGCTGTCCCGGCCAGGCGAATAGGTCAGAAGTCTTGCCCTTATCCGCGGATAAGGGGGTATCGTCCCCCGTGCTGGCAGAGCGCGCTTCTGTCCCGGCAAACCGTCCGCCCGGCCCGGCGAATAGGTCAGAGGTTATGCCCTTATCCGCGGATAAGGTGCGCGAACAGTCCGAGGGCCCACCTCAGCTCTGATCCCGCCACCGGTTCACGATCGGATAGCGGCGATCCAGCCAGAACGCGCGCGGGGTCAGGCGCGCACCGGGGGCCGACTGAAACCGCTTGTATTCCGACACACGCAGCAGGTGCTCGACCGCCCTGACAGTCTCGCGCTCATACCCCTGTTCCACCACCTGCCCGATGCTCATGTCACGCTCCACCAGCCGCTCCAGTATCCCGTCCAGAACGTCATAGGGCGGCAGGCTGTCCTCATCCTTCTGGTTCGGGCGCAACTCTGCCGAGGGCGGCTTGTCGAGGATCCGGGGCGGAATCACCACGCCCGCCGGTCCCTTCATCCACGCCCGCCAGGTGGCATTGCGCCACCGGCATTGCGCAAACACGCGGGTTTTATAGAGGTCTTTGATCGGGTTATACCCCCCCGCCATATCCCCGTAAATCGTCGCATAGCCCACGGCGATTTCCGACTTATTGCCGGTTGTCAGCAGCATCTCGCCGGATTTGTTCGACAACGCCATCAGCAGCAGCCCGCGCAGGCGGGACTGGATGTTTTCCTCGGTCAGGCCCGGCTCTGCCCGCCCGAACAGGGGGGCAAGGGTTTCCGTCACCGCCGCGTGGCAGTGCGTGATCGGCACCACCTCATGGCGGCAGCCGAGCGTGTTCGCGACCGCCTCTGCATCCTCAAGCGACGCCGCAGAGGTGTGTTCCGAGGGCAGCATCACACAGCGCACATTCTCAGGCCCCAGCGCATCCACCGCGACCGCCGCCACAAGCGCGCTGTCGATCCCGCCCGAAAGCCCGAGCAACACCTTATCGAATCCGGTCTTGGCCAGATAATCGCACAGCGCCTGCGTCATGCAGCGATAGTCCTGCTCCCACTCATCGGGCCGGGGGGCAGGCGGCTGAGGCCGGGCAGAGAGGCAACCATGCGCCGCTTCCCGAGCAATATCCACATGGCGGATTTCTTCCTCAAAAACCGGCATCCGCACCGCCATCCCGCCCCCCGGATTCAGCACGAACGACCCGCCGTCGAAAACCTGATCGTCCTGTCCGCCGACCATGTTCAGATAGACAAGCGGCAGGCCGGTTTCCGCCACCCGCCCGGCCATCAGGTCATGGCGCACCGCCATCCTGCCCCGGTAATACGGAGACCCGTTTGGCACCAGCAACAGCTCTGCCCCGGCTGTCGCCAGCGCCCCGGCAACATCCGGCCGCCAGGCGTCTTCGCAGATCGGGCTGCCGATGCGGATGCCGCCGATACTGTAGGGCGCACCCGGGGGGCCGGGGCGGAACAGGCGCGCCTCGTCAAACACCGTTTCATTGGGCAGGTGGCGTTTCAGCACCCGGTGCGCGACCTGCCCGCCCTTAAGGATGTAATAGGCGTTGTAAAGCCCGCCGTCCCCGGCCCAGGGGCCGCCAATGGCCAGCGCCGGGCCATCGGCGCAATCCTCTGCCAGCCGGTCGATATGCGCCATGGCGTCGGCGACGAATGCCGGTTTGAGGATCAGATCCTGCGTGTTGTAACCGGTGATGAACATCTCGGTCAGGGCAACCAGATCGGCCCCCGCCCCGCGCCCCTTTTGCCAGGCATGGCGCGCCTTTTCCGCGTTGGCGGAAAGCGCCCCGACAACGGGATTCAACTGGGCCAGCGTCAGGCGAAACGTGTCAGTCATGCGCCCTGTCTCATCGTGAGCATGTTCCCTCATAAAGGCCTCTGCATATTTGTCCAGCCGGGCAGCCGCCTGCCTGGGCGGGCGCTTTTCACAACAGTCCAAATCGGCGATGGTCTTTCTATAAAGTCCATACGTCCCAACAGGTTGATGCGTTCAAAGCGCCTGCCGGGGGGCAGGCAGGCGCTGCCCGGCGTTCCGCCGGGCGGACGGTTTGGCTGGCGATGCGCCATTATGCAGAGGTCTTTCATATTACCAGACCGACATGCAGGCGAAAGCCCGAACTGTGCCGGTCATGCCCCGGACAGAGGAAAATCCGTTGTCAGATCGGTGTCCTGCGTTTAAGTTTCAAGACGGATCGGAGGATACATGACCACGCCGGGAACATCAAAGGCGACCGGGGCGGGCACACCGGGGGCCGCCAGGGGGCTTGCCGGTCTCGCCCTGTTTCTGCTCGCCCTGACCCTGACCGGCCCCGTCCCCGCCGCCGCGCAGGCGACCGACGAGGACAAGCGGGTCGAGTATGAAAACGGCGGCGTCTATGAGGGCGACTTCAAAGGCGGCAGGCAGCACGGGCGCGGCAACTATACCCTGCCCTCGGGCTTTCGCTATTCCGGCGAATGGGTCGATGGCCGGATTCAGGGCCGGGGCGTTGCCGATTACGCCAATGGCGACAGCTATGAGGGGGACTTTGTGAACGGAGAGCCGCACGGCTTTGGCAGGATCGCCTTTGCCGATGGCGGAACCTATGAAGGAGACTGGCGCAACGGGGCGATCACCGGCAAGGGCCTTGCCACCTATGCCAACGGCGTCGTTTATGAGGGCGGCTTTCTCAATTCCCGGCATCACGGCACCGGTGTGTTGCGCAACCCGAACGGATTTGTCTATGAGGGCGGCTGGGTGAACGGCCTGCGCGAGGGGTGGGGCAAGATCACCTATGCGGACGGGTCCGTCTATGAGGGCGCACTCCGGGGCGGCGTCAACCACGGCACCGGCGCGCTGATCACCCCGGACGGCCTGCACTATGACGGCAACTGGGTGGAGGGCGCGATGGAGGGCACGGGCCGCCTCATCCAGCCCGGCGGCGATGTGTATGAGGGGGATTTTGCCTCGGGCAGACGCCATGGCCGGGGCAGGGCGGTGTATGCCAACGGCGATGTCTATGAGGGCGGGTTCCGGGAGGACCGCCGCCATGGTGAGGGCATTCTTACCTATGCCGAGGGCGGCAGCTATTCGGGCCAGTGGGTGAGTGGCCGGCAGGAAGGCGCAGGGCGGCGGGTCTATCCCGACGGGGCCGTCTATGAAGGGACGTTCGCCGGTGATCTCGCCGACGGAACCGGCAGGATCACCTACCCGGACGGCTCTGTCTATGAGGGGGAATGGAAGGCAGGGGTGATCGAGGGCAGCGGCATCACCCGCTATGCCAGCGGTATCGTCTATACGGGGCGGTTCCGCAACGGGCGCAACCATGGCCATGGCCGGATCACCTATCCCGGCGGCTTTCGCTATGAGGGGGAATGGGTCGAGGGCGTGCGCGAAGGGACCGGAACCACGACCTATGTTGATGGCAGCGTCTATACGGGCGAGCACCGGAACGGCAATCCCCACGGGCGGGGGGAAATCTCGATGCCGGACGGGTTCAGGTATTCCGGCGACTGGCGGAATGGTGAAATCCACGGGCAGGGGGTGGTGGTTTACGCCAACGGTGATGTCTATGAAGGCGGCTTTGCCCATAATACCCGTCAGGGGATGGGGGTGATGCGCTATGCCACCGGGGAAACCGACGAGGGCCGTTGGGAAGGCGGCGTTCTGAGCGGGGGCGGGGACGATGGCGGAGACGCGCCGGAAGAGGCTGAATGAGCCGTCCGCCTGGCCCGGCCAATATGTCAGAGATATTGCCCTTATCCGCGGATAAGCCGCAGTCCGATTTGCCGGGCGGGGCGTGGCCAGAACTCAAAATCCGGGCGTCAGGCTATACGCAGCCCATTGATGACAAGCGTGGTTATTTCCTGGGTGATGACCTCGCTGTCCAACGGCTCATCATTGTTCAGGCCCATCATGTATCGCGCTTCCCCGGCCATAACGGCATATTGCTCTGTCAGCGACCAGATGTTGAATAGCAGCAAAATGGGGTTTACCGGCCGGATCAGCCCCCTGTCGGACCATTCCTCGATATGCGCGGCCGCCCGCAACATAGCCGCTTTGGAGCTGGCCCAACGGTCTTGCAGATGCTTGCCCCCGCTCATCACTTCACTGACAAACAGCTTCACCTCAGCCGGTTGCTCAAGCGAATACCGAACCTTGCGGGCAATATAGTCAGACAGAAAGTCCTCCGGCCCTTTGTCGGGCGAAATGCCCTCAAAGAGTTCCGTCCAAGTGCCCATGATCTTATCGAGCGCCTCCAGATAAAGCTCGTCCTTACCTGAAATGTAATAGTGCAGCCTTGTCTTACTGATCCCCGCCCGGTCTGCGATGCTTTGGGTAGAGGTGCCGCGCAAACCATAATCTGCAAATTCCAGGATGGCCGCTTCGAGGATTTTCCCCCTGATCTTATTGCGCCGGTTGGCCAGGTCCGGGCGCATTTTCAGCCACCCCCCAGGGGCAGATAGGCCGTTGCCTCAACCTCGATGACGATCTCAGGGGATGGCATCATCCCGGAGACCTCAACAACCGTTGAAACAGGCGGCTCTTCGGGGAAAAACATGTCGCGCACAGATTTGTAGCGCGGGAAATCAGACAGGTGCCTGAAATACTGAACCAGCTTGAACACATCTTTCATCGCCCCCCCGGCGTCTTTCATATTGGCGCGAATCTGATCAAAGACAAACCATGTCTGGGCAAGAATCGGGCCGTCTGTCGCGTCCGTTGAAAATTCCCCGGTCTGCCCGATGGCCGGGCCGATCCCGGGGGGCAGATCATCAAACCCGCGAATGACCTTTCGTGACGGTATATCCACGGCGACAACCCCGGACAGGAAAATGAAATCCCCCCGTCGTTTCCAGGCGGCGTATCTTGCAAGCGTATTTGCCATATCAAACAGGAATCCGGCTTAGTTTGGTTTCAACGCGCCGCAGGAACCGTTCGCGCTCAACTGCGGTGGTATGGTTCATATTGTAAATTTGCAGCCAGTGCATCCGGCATTTGCGGCCAAAGATCACCCGCAAGCCACGGGTCCAGAGAGAACGGCCAGGGTCGCGGATCAACCGTATCCACCACCAGGGTGCCCCCGAGGTGGTGATCCCCACGAAAAGGCGAATATTGTGCAATTTGGATTTCGGACGGCGCTGCTTGCCGTCCGAAATCTCAAAAGTGACCCCCGGCAACCAGACCCGTTCAAGCCAGCCCTTGAGCATGGCAGGCGCGCCATAATACCAGGTCGGATAGATCACGATTATCCCCTCAGCCCATTGAAGATCATCGATATAGTGCGGATGCTTTTCGATGATCTTCCGGGTGTCAGAGAGGTAGATATTCCACTCTTCGGTGGACAGAACCGGATCAAATGCCTCCCGGTAGAGATCGGTGGTCCGCAGGTCATGCCCTGCCGCGCGCAGGGTGCGACAGGCACAGTCAAACAGCGCTGCCCCATAGCTTTCGAGGCTGGGATGGCAAAAGACAACGAGAAGGCGCATGATCAGGCCCGGGCCTATTTGAGGTCCATTCCGACCCGCTTGTTGACAAACCGGTCGGTAGCCACCTGAGCGGCCTCAACCTCACCGGCCTTGATGATGCCCGCCGCGACGGTCAGATCGATAAAGGCCTGAATACGGTCCATGTCGATTGCGCCGATGCCCGCCTCAAGCTGATAGCCGGTATCGATGATGCCCAGTGCCTTGAGCTGTGCGACCTCTCCTTGCAGCTTTTCCTCGGTCTGGTCCGGGTTGGCGGCAATGATGGCAGCATTGCCCGCAGAGTTGTCATTGTAGAGGTAGTTATACCATCCGATATTGGTGGCATCGATGAACCGCTGCACCAGATCAGGGATGTTCTCGACCATCTCGACACGGGTTTCCACGGTTGTCGAATAGGTGTTCCAACCATAGTCGGCCAGCAGATAGGTCTCGACCTCGGCACCCGCGGCAGCGGCATAAAGCGGCTCTGCGGTGCCATAGCCCTGCTGAACCATCGCCTTGTCATTGAGGAACTCGGCAAGATTATACCCATAGGGGCGCAGACTTTCGTCCTTAAAGCCGTGCTCCGCCGTCATCCACTGCCAAAAGCTGAATTGCCCGTCTTTCGAGATCAGAATCTCCGGCGCATTCACCAGGTCTTCCCATCCCCCATAGCTGCCCTTATGGGCGATGATGACCTGGGGGTCTTTTTCAAAATAAGACGCGACGACGATTGTCGGGATTTCGTTGCGCACATTGTCCATCGACAACAGCAGGTTGCCCGCCATCAGAAAGTCGATCTTTCCGGCCTGAAGCAGCGGGCGGTTGTTCAACTGCGGCCCGCCCATCTGGATTTCGACATCAAGGCCGTATTTCTGATAGGTGCCGTCGGCCAGGGCCTGATAGAAACCGCCATGGCCACCCTGGGCCAGCCAGTTGGTCGCGAAGACAACTTTGTCCTGAGCGGTGGCGGCGGTCGCACAAAGCGTTGCGACAAATGTGGTAAGTGCCTTGATTTTCATCTTGGGTCTCCTGTTGATATTTTCGGTCAGGGTCTTGCCATTTCCGGCGTCCAGCCCCGGGTTTTTCCCGGATTCATCAGGCCGAAAGGGTCTGCCTCTTTTTTGAAGTCGATCTGGGTGCTGTCGATCTCTTTCATCCCGCCGTCCTCGATGGTCACGGCGTGGGGATCGAAGATGGTGCAGCCATCAAGCTCTGTCATTTCGCCGATGATGGCATACATGCGTTCTTTCGAGGTCCACCGGACAAGGGGCAGCGCAAATATCTGCACCTCGCCGTCCATCCGGGCCATTTCATGGTGGAACAGAACCTCATCGCCATAGCGTTCGATCTGGTGCATCACGAGGGCCGGGTCGAAGGGCCGGGGATAGGCAACCTGAAGATAGGACCAATCCTCCGGCTCGGACTTGAGCGCCTGAAGCGTGGTGTGGTTCCAGCCGCATTCCCAGGCCGGGGGCAGATTGGCGGCTTCCATTTCTTGCAGGGGTTTCGCCAGGGCGATTTCCCCCCCGCAAGCGGCAACCTGCATCCGAAAATCATCCATCGCATCAGGGGCGATCATGGAAAACACCGCGTCACGGTCTGCCGGGAAATAGCCGGTCAGTCGTCTGTAAAACGGGGCAAATCGTCCCTCGACCACGGTCATAAGATAGGCGTCAAGCCTGCTCTTCTGCGCATTCTCTGCAAATCTCAGGCCCGCACCATAATCCGGGAACAGCGCAATGGTATGGAGCCAGTCGGTCGCCGGTGTAAGCGCGTAATCCAGCGCGGTGATGATACCGTTCGTGCCATAGGCATGTAACGCTTTGAGCGTTTCCCTGCCGTGCAGCTCAATGATGCGCGGTTCCTGCTCGACAGTCACAATCCGCAAATAGGTGATATTGGCACCATCGCGCAACATGCCATGGCGAAGCGATCCGATGCCGCCCGACCCACCGGCGATAAACCCGCCGACCGTGGCAAGGCGCTTGGTGGACGGAAACATCGACAGCATCTGGCCGGTTTCGGCGGCGGCCTTCTCGAGCGTTTCCAGACGTGTGCCCGCCTCGCAGAGCGCACGGCCTTCGGAAATTTCAAGTATCCGGGAAAGTCTGGTGGTTTCCAGAATTGCGCCCCCCTCTAAGGGGACACATTGGCCGTAATTTCCGGTGCCACCGCCACGAAGCGTCAGAGGAATCCGGTGACGGGCGGCAGCGGCGGCTATGGTGATAACCTCGGCTTCGGATTTGGGGACAACAATCAGTTGCCCTTCCTTCCCGTCAAGCTGCGCTTTCAGAATGGGCGAATACCAATAGTAATCCCTGGATTTTGCGGCCAGCAATTTTGCATCATCGCGCCAGTCAATGTCGCCAAGCTCTGCGCGAAAGGTATCCATCCGGTGTTGCGGAACGCTCATGCTGCTTTTTCTCCGCTAACGCTGGCGTGACCGTGCCGAACGATCCGGCGCCGGGCACGGGCCGTCCGCAGGGCGTCGTCCCAGCTTTGCCCGTCTATCAGGACGAAATTCGCCGGGGCACCGACGGCGATTTCAGGCAGGTCAAACCCGATCACACGGGCCGGATCGCGGGTGATGGCCCCGATCCATTCAGAGGGCGCAAGATGCCCGCACAAGGTCGCAAGCCGCAGTGTTTCCAGCGCGTCATAGCTGCCATACGGATAGAATGCGTCGGCAACGTTATCCGCCCCCAACAGCACGCGGACCCCTGCGGCGTTCAGTTCGTGCAGGGGGGCGAGACCACGCAGGCGCGGCGTGCGACCGGGCTGGTTGTCTTGCAGCCACTGATTAGTGGTTGGCATCACCGTCAGCGCAACGCCCGCCTTCGCCGCGCCCTCTATGGCGCGCTGCGTCTCGGCCTGCGACCGCACCGACAAAGAGCAGGCATGTCCGCACAACACACGCCCGCCAAGGCGGTGTTTCCCGGTCAGGGCAACGATGTGATCAAAGGCGTCCGCCTCGACCTCCAGCCCTTCATCAACGTGGAAATCCAGCGCGAGGTCATATTTTATGGCGCGTGAAACCACGTAATCCAGCCGATCCCGCAGGTCTCTGTTGCGATAGACAAAGCACCCCAGCACTTCACCGTCGCGGGCAACCTCTGCCGCAATCGCGTCCCCGAATGCCGGGTCTCCCAACATGTCGAGCGAGGTCAGCGAGGCCCGTTGAATCCGGACCATATCCCGCCAGTCCTGAGCAATTTCACCCAGAACACTCCAGGCCAGAGGCAGGCCGGGGGCTGTCCAGTCGATATGGCTGCGCAGGGCGGCGATACCATTTGCATGGGCTTCCCGGAGCGCGCGGGTCATCCGCTGGCGCATATCTGCCTCGGTCCAACCGGCCGCATCGGCTGCCATGGCCTCGATGGCACCGAACAGGCCCGGTCTGCCCCCAGGGCAGCGCGCGGCGGTAAAGGTCTTGTCCAGGTGAACATGAGGATCAACCATCAGCGGCAGGATGACCTGATGCGCGGGTTCCTCCATCAGGGTGATCTCTGCGATGCGTCCGTTTCGCACGGTGATGGATACCGTGCGCCCCTGATGGTGGATATGCGGGAAATCAGCTTTCACGTTGCAGCTCGCTTTCATGCCAGTGACCCAGCACCTTGCGGGACGCCCAGTTGGTCAACAGAAAAATCGCAATACCCAAGAGCGACACAAGGACCAGGGCCGCAAACATCCGTGGAATCTCGCTGCGGAAAGAGCTTTCAATGATCCGGCTTGCCAGCCCGGTGTTCTGCCCCGCCGCCCCGGCAACAAATTCGGCAACCACGGCCCCGATAAGGGAAAGGCCACCAGCAACCTTCAAAGCCGCCATGAAATACGGAAGCGCAGAGGGGACCAGCAGATAGCGCAGCCGCTGCCAGGGTGTCGCATTATAGAGCGTGAACAGATCACGCAGGTTGTGATCCGCCGACCGCAGGCCGATCACGGTGTTCGACAGTATCGGAAAGAACGCAACGATCCAGGCACAGATCAGAAGCGCGGCAAAGGTGCTGTCAACATAAATCAGGATCAGCGGCGCGATAGCGATAACGGGTGTCACCTGAAGGATCACCGCAAAGGGAAACAGGCTAAGCTCTACCGGACGCGATAGGGCAAAGAGCGCCCCCAGAATGACGCCGCCAATAATGGCCAGCAACAGCGAAAAGAAGGTCAGCTTTACGGTGAACCAGGCAGAGGCCATCAGGGACGGCCCGTCGGTCACCAGCGTTTGCGCAATGACGCTTGGGGCCGGGATCAGATATTTCGGGATTTCGTGATACCAGACCTGAAACTCCCAGAAACCGATTGCGGCGCACAGCATCACGACCGGCATGACAAATGATAAAATACGCTCTCGCCGTGCGCGGCGCAAAGGCACCGTGTTGAGGGGGGCGCTTTGCTCCGGGGCGCTTTCGGGCAGGGTTTCAGTGGTCAATGTCTTCGGCATCCAGCGTCCTCTTCAGAGCTTCGGAAATGCGATGAGCTTCGGCAGAAAACGCCGCGCTGGTGCGCCAGTCTTCGGTGCGCGGCCAAGGGGTTTCCAGTGACATCTCTGCCGCCAACCGGCCCGGTCGTGCCGCCATGATCATCACGCGGGTGGACAGATAGACCGACTCAAAAACGGAATGCGTGACGAAGATCACCGTCAGATTGTGCTCTTTTGCAAGCTGCGTCACATCGTTGTTCAGCTTGGAACGTGTCATCTCATCCAGGGCGGCGAAAGGTTCGTCCATCAACAGGATGCGCGGGCGGGTCACTAGTGCGCGCGCGATCGAGACGCGCATCTTCATCCCGCCGGACAGTTCCCTCGGATAGGCATCGGCGAATTTTGACAGACCAACCTCTTTAAGGGCTTCGGTCACCCGCGGCCCGGCCTGATCCGGCTTTATGCCTGCGAGCTTGAGCGGCAGAAAGACATTTTGATAAGCTGTCGCCCAGGGCATCAGTGTCGGATCCTGAAAGACGAACCCAAGATCCTGTTCGGTCTCTCCGGTGGGGGGTGTGATCGTGATCGTGCCTGATGTCACCGGCAAAAGGCCTGAAATGACCTTGAGGGCCGTCGATTTCCCGCACCCCGAGGGGCCAAGAAACGTGACAAAATCACCTTCATTGATGGTCAGGCTCATGTTGTCCACAGCCAGCACGGTTTCGCCGAACCGCTTTGACACCCGGTCCATGATTATGATCGGCTGTCCGGTCATGTGCGCCCGTCCGGGTTGGCAGGGGTGTCGAGAAAACTCAAAGGCGTGGCATGGACTTCCTTCAGAAGGCTGACGAGCTGCCGCGCCGCGTGATCCAGAACCGCCTTGCCCTTTTCCGGCGTTGCGGCTGCCGCATTTCCGCAGGCCCCAAAGGCATTCAGGTCTTGCGCCTGCCAGCCGAGTTTTCCGGCCCCTGTCAGACCAAGCAACCGGTTCTGATCGGCCATATCCGCAACCGTCGGGCGGAAATCACGGGCGTGCTCCATGGCGACATGTTCGGGGCTGAGCGCGCGCATCACGCTTGTCTCCATGTCACCGGCATGAATGCCAAAGCGCTGCTCCCCGGCGGAAAACAGCCCGTCGGGCAAGCCCATCGCAAACCAACTGGCCCCGACTGTCAGCATCCGGTGTTTGATACGCAGATCACGCGCAACTATATCCATCGGCGCGATCTGACCGCCGTGGGCGTTCAGAATAACCAGCTTGTGAACACCGGCAGCCGCCACACTGTCGCCGATCTCCATCCACATGGCGATCAGCGTCTGCGCAGAAAATGTCAGCGTTCCCGGCCATCTGCTATGTTCGTTGGATTTGCCAACCGGCAGCGTCGGCAGGAACAGAACCGGCAAATCATCCGGCAGCATCGGCACAGTGGCCGAGACAATGCCGTCAACAATGACCTGATCGACCGACAACGGAAGATGTGGCCCGTGTTGTTCAATCGCCCCGACGGGCAGCACAGCGATCAGCGCCGAGCGGTCAAGCCTGGCGAAAGCGTGCACCGTATAATTTGCCCAGAACCGTTCTGTCATGCGCCTACACCGCCATCCGCAGCGGACGCCCGGCCGACAACCTCTCGACAACCCGCAGGATCGAATTTCGGTCAATCCCGAAATGACGATAAAGATCACGGACGGTCCCCGTCTGGCCGAAATGTTCCACACCAAGACCGGCGGTGCGGTGACCATGGACTGACCCGAGCCAGGACAGCGTTGCCGGGTGGCCATCAATCACCGTCACGATCAGACAGTCGCGCGGCAACGGGGCGAGCAATGTCTCGATATGGCTTTTGAAGGGCTTGCCCCGCACATGCGCGGCCTGCGCCGCCTGCCACCCTGCATTGAGGCGATCAGCAGAGGTCACCGCCAGAATGCCCAGGTCGCGCCGCCCTTCGGCCAGCGCAGCGGCAGAGGCCAGGACCTCGGTCACCACGGCCCCCTGATAAGCGATGACAACATCGCAATTCGGTCCCGGCTCGCGCAGCCAATATGCCCCGTCAATCACCCCCCGACGAATATCCTGCATATCCCGCTGCGGCTGTTCGATGGGGCGGCTCGACAGGCGAAGGTATACAGACCCGCCATCCCCGTCACGCTTCCAGTCTGACGCATCGGTTTCCGTGTCCCGCTCGCGCTGGATATAGTCAAACGCCCATTCCATCACACAGGCCAGTTCATCCGCGAAAGCGGGTTCAAAACTTGCCAGCCCGTCCTGCGATATTCCGATCAGGGGCGTTGCGATAGATTGATGCGCCCCGCCCTCGGGGGCCAGCGAAACGCCCGACGGTGTTGCGACCAGCAGAAAGCGGGCGTCCTGGTAGCAGGCATAGTTGAGCGCATCAAGCCCGCGGGAAATGAACGGATCATAGACAGTGCCGACCGGCAAGAGACGCTCGCCGAACAGACTATGGGACAGCCCCGCCGCCCCGAGCGCCAGCATCAGGTTCATTTCAGCGATGCCGAGCTCCAAATGCTGTCCTTGCGGCGAGAATTGCCATTTCTGTATGGACGGCACCTTTTCATCCTGAAAGGTATCTGTCTGTTCGGACGTTGCGAAAAGGCCGCGCCGGTTCACCCACCCGCCAAGATTGGTCGAGACGGTGACATCCGGGGATATGGTCAGGATGCGATCCGCCATCGGTGCCTCTGACTTCGCGAGGTCGGCGATGATTTTTCCGAAAGCTGCCTGGGTTGAAATCTCCGCATCCGGTGGCGGGGGGATCGCGGGAACATCCAGCCGTGTCGCGGACAGCCTGCGATCTGTTTTTGCAAAAAAGGGAAGCTGTGCCAACATATCGGCCATCTCGGTATCGCTTAAGGGTATGCCCTCTGCCGGATCCCATTCATGCCCCTCTCGAATGTTCATTTGGGCGGCGAATTCGGCCATCTGGCCTTTGGTCAGCAGACCGGCGTGGTTGTCCTTGTGGCCCGCCAAAGGCGTGCCCCAGCCTTTTATGGTGTAAGCTAAGAAAACGGTTGGTCGCTCGTGTTCGGCAGCGGCATCAAAGGCGTCGCAGAGTGTGTCAAGACAATGCCCGCCAAGGTTCCCCATAAGCGTGGCCAGTTCTGCGTCGTCACGACGGTCAATCAAGGCGCTCACCGCGCCCTGGTCGCCAATGTCATCATGCAACCGCGCGCGCCAGGCGCTGCCACCCTGAAAGGTCAGCGCCGAATAAAGCTGGTTCGGGCAGGCATCAATCCAGCGGCGCAAAGCCTCTCCGCCCGGCTCCTGAAAGGCCGCATGTTGCAGGGCACCATATTTGAGGCGCACAACGTCCCAGCCAAAGACCGTGAAAATCCCTTCTATCCGTTCGGAAAGGCCCTCGCGCACGATACCGTCGAGGCTTTGACGATTATAGTCGATAATCCACCAGCAATTTCGCAGGTTATGCTTCCACCCCTCTTGCAGGCACTCGTAAACATTGCCTTCGTCAAGTTCCGCATCCCCGACCACCGCGACCATGCGCCCTTCCGGCATCTGCCCCCAACCGCGCGCTTTGACAAAATCCTGAACAATGCTTGCGAAGGGGAGTATCGCAACGCCCAGACCCACAGAGCCGGTCGAGAAATCCACATCTGCCTTGTCCTTTGTCCGGCTCGGATAGCTTTGCGCCCCGCCAAAGGCACGAAAGCGCTTCAGGTGTTCCAGCGGATGGCGTCCGGCCAGGTATTGCAGGGCGTAGAAGACAGGGGCTGAATGAGGCTTGACCGCCACACGATCCTGCGGCCTGAGCGAATGCCCGTAGAGTGCCGTCATCAGCGTCACCACCGAGGCACAACTTGCCTGATGGCCGCCAACCTTCAGACCATCGGTCGTTTCGCGCAGATGGTTGGCGTTGTGGATCATCCAGCAGGATAACCACAGCAGCCGCGCCTGAAGGATTTCAAGTCGGCTCTTTTCAGTTGCGGGCACTGATCCGGGTTTCATGGCGGTCAGTTTAATCTTACTTAACCAAATGTCAAACCTTTTGATTAGACCATTTGGTTTGTTTTAGGGTGTAGACTCACAAATACCATATGACGATAGCGGCGATCTGTGCTGCGGCGAGGAATGTTTCCG
>JPPB01000178.1 GCA_001483205.1 alpha proteobacterium 3107 | reverse complement strand
GTTTTTGCGGGCCTTGCGCTGTCCACCGGCATTCCGAAGCAGCCGTTGAGCATAGCGACACTCCACCCGCTGCCGGGCGGTTCGCTTGAGATGCGCACCGGCGATGTGATGGTCGCGGTCGAGGGCATCGCGTTTGATGATGAGGATTTCAGCAAGAGGCTGGATGCGCTGCCCGCCGCCGGGCACCGGCAATACACGGTGTTGCGCGATGGCCGCGAGATGACGGTTACCGGACCGGCGCTGAGGCCGCCACGGGTGGGCGGGATCAACCCGACCGGCGCGGCCATTGAGACAGACCTGCGGGAAGGCGATGTGATCTTGTCGGTTGACGGGGTGGAGATGACGGTCTTTGGTGATCTGATCGCGCCGGTCAATGCAGCCGAAGGCAGGCCGATCACGCTGCGCGTCTGGCGCGAGGGCGATGTTTTCGATCTGGCCCTGTCACCGGTGCGCCGGGATTTGCCGAAAGCCGGGGGCGGGTTCGAGACCCGATGGCTGATCGGCGTCAACTCGGGTTTTTTCTTTGCACCGGAGCTTGAGACGCCGGGGGTGTTCGGGGCCGTCGGCCTTGGGGCCGGGCGGATTGCCGATCTGGTGGTGCTGACATTTTCGAGCCTCTATCACATGGTGACCGGGGCGATCAGCTCCTGCGGCGTGTCCGGCCCGATTGGTATTGCGCAGATGTCCGGCACCGCGGCCAGCCAGGGGACGATGAGCTTTCTGATGTTCATCGGCCTGCTGTCCACCGCCGTCGGGTTGCTCAACCTGTTCCCGGTGCCGGTGCTTGACGGCGGGCATCTGGTGTTCTTTGCCTATGAGGCGGTGACCGGCCGCCCGCCCGGCGACAGGGCGCTGCGGGTGCTGATGGGGATCGGCGTGACGCTGCTTGTGGCGCTGATGGTGTTTGCGGTGACGAATGACCTGTTTTGTCCGTAGGGCCGCATATGGGCCGGTGACCCGATGCCCGAATGCCTTTTGACAATGGCTTTGCGAATCTTTAGTCAGAATGCGAACTGCGATTGCATTTCGCGGCGCACTCATGTCGGAACAGCCGGGGGCAGATCAATGAGCAGACTATTTTCGGGAATCATCCGCGCATCGGGCCGTCTGGGGGTCATACTCCTCCTCTCGCTCGCCTTTATCCCGGTTTCATCGGCGGCTGACGCGCAGACATACAGCTTCAGCACCATCGAGGCCGAGGGCAACCGCAGGATCGAAACAGCGACCATCCTGACCTATGCCGATGTGCCGACAGGGGAATCGGTCACTGCGGGCGAGCTTGAAGACGCCTATCAGCGCATTCTCGACAGCGGCCTGTTCGAGACGGTCGAGCTGGAGCCGCGCGGCGCAACCCTGCTGATCCGGGTTCAGGAATTTCCGACGATCAGTGTGGTCACGGTTGAGGGCAACAACCGCGTGGAAGACGAGGCTCTGCTGGCGGTTGTCAATTCCCAGCCCCGGCGGGTTTACAGCCCGTCGCAGGTCGAAGCCGATGTTGAAGCGATTGCCAAGGCTTATGAACAGGCCGGGCGACTGGCGGCAACGGTGACGCCGAAAATCATCCGTCGCAGCGACAACCGGGTTGATCTGATCTTTGAGGTCTCTGAAGGGCGGGTTGCCGAGATTGAACGGATCAGTTTCGTCGGCAACCGGGGGTTCTCTGAACGCCGCCTGCGCCGCGCCCTGCAAACCAAACAGGCGGGTATCTTCAGGTCAATCATCACCCGCGACACGTTCATCGCCGACAGAATCGAGTTCGACAAGCAGGTTCTGAGCGATTTCTACCTGTCGCGCGGCTATGTGGATTTTCAGGTTCTGTCGGTCAACTCCGAGCTGACCCGCGACCGGGATGCGTTCTTTGTCACCTTCAACATCCGCGAAGGGCAGCAGTTCAGGATCGGCGAGATCACCACCAGTTCAGAGGTGGAAGAGTTTAATGCCGAGGAATTTCGCGAGGCCATCAACATCGAGAGCGGCCAGATATACAACCCCGTCCTGATCGAGCGCACGATTGCGCGGCTGGAACGGTTTGCGTTTCAGCAGAACCTCGATTTCCTGCGGGTTGACCCCCAGATCACCCGCAATGAGCGCGACCTGACGCTGGATCTGGATTTCGCACTGGTGCGGGGGCCGCGCATTTTCATTGAGCGGATCGAGATCACCGGCAACACGACAACGCTTGACCGGGTGGTGCGGCGTCAGTTCCGGGTGGTCGAGGGCGACCCGTTCAATCCGCGCGAAATTCGCGAATCGGCAGAGCGTATCCGGGCGCTGGGTTTCTTTTCCAGCACCGAGGTCGATGCCCGCGAAGGGTCCGCGCCGGATCAGGTGATCGTCGATGTGGGGGTCCGCGAACAGCCGACCGGTTCTCTTTCATTCGGGGCCAGCTATTCGGTCAGCGATGGTCTGGGTCTGACGATTGCCTTCTCTGAACGCAATTTCCTTGGCCGGGGACAGCGGGTTGGCGCGTCGATCAACACCACCGATGACAGCCAGACGGGATCACTGAGTTTTGTTGAGCCGTTCCTGCTCGGGCGTGACCTGTCGTTTGGTCTGGCGCTGGATTACACGACCACCGATTCGGGCGACACGGCCTCTTATGAGACCCGCTCGGCGTCTGTCGTGCCGTCGCTGACTTTCCCGGTGAGCGAAAATGGGCGGCTCAGCCTGCGCTACACCCTGGCACAGGAAGAGGTGTTGGGCGTTGCCGACGGTGCTTCGGACGTTCTTCAGCGCGAAGCGGATCAGGGGCGGCGAATCCTGAGCGCCGTAGGCTACACCTACAGCTATGACACCCGGCGGGTCGGCCTCAACCCGGATGCCGGGGTCGCGCTGCGTTTCAGCCAGGAATTTGCCGGGCTTGGCGGCGATGTGCAATATGTGCGCACCACCGCCTTTGCCGGGGCGGAAACCATGGCATGGCGGGATGATGTGACCCTGCGGGCGATCTTTGAAGCCGGAGCGCTGAAGATGATTTCCGGCAACAGCCGGGTCACGGACCGCTTTCTGCTGAACGCCAGCAAACTGCGCGGGTTTGAAAGCAATGGCGTCGGGCCGAGAGACAATGAGGATGCGCTGGGCGGCAACCTGTTCGCGGTTGTGCGGCTCGAGGCTGACTTTCCGCTGGGCCTGCCGAATGAATACGGGTTGCGGGGCGGGGTCTTTTTCGATGCCGGGTCCGTCTGGCAACTCGATTCGGACGATGACGACGTGAATGACGATTTCAGCCTGCGGGCGGTGGTCGGGTTCTCCTTGTTCTGGAATACCCCGCTTGGCCCCCTGCGTTTCAACTTCTCTGATGCGCTCAAAAGCGAGAGCTTCGACGAAGAGCAGAATTTCGACCTGACCATCTCTACCACATTCTGAGATGGCGCTGCTCCGGCGCTTCCTGCTTGTCCTGACGGCCCTGATTGCCGCCACCGCCGGACATGGGCAGGACGCATCGCCGGGCGGCATTCTGACGCTCGACCCGGAGCGGCTCTATCAGGACACCCGGTTCGGGCGCACCATCCGGGCGGAACTGGACCGGCTGCGCGCCGGGTTGCAGGCAGAGAACGGGCGGCTGGACAGGGAACTGGGCGAGGAAGAGGCGCAACTGGCGGCCCGGCGGCCGAATATGGACCCCGATGAGTTTCACGCCCTGGCCGACGCCTTTGACGAAAAGGCCGAAGCGATCCGCGCCACGCAGGCGGGCAAACTCCAGGGCCTGATCCGGCGGCGTGAGGATGAAAAGCAACGGTTTTTCAGCGCGGTTCTGCCGGTGATTGCCGATGTGGTCAGGGAACGCCGGGGGGTCATCATCTTTGAAAGGCGGATGGTGTTTCTGGCCGCGGACAGTATCGACATCACTGACCAACTGATCCGGCGCATAGATACGCTGACGACCGAGGCCGGGGTGCTGTTGATCCCTGTGCCCCCGGCGGATGAGGGCGACAGCCGCCCCTCTGATCCGTGACCGCCCGGAGCGTTGCGGGGGTTGTCTGCATGATAAAGACCTCTGCATATGGGCGTATCGACGGCCAAACCGTCCGCTTCGCTTCCGCCGGGCCGGGCGCTGCCCTCACCATTGTTGTGAAACCCATAACCCATACCCCTGCCAGCCCCGGACATCATGCGAGAGGTCTTTGCGGGGGTTGTCTGCCCCCGGACGGCTTGCTAGGGGTGCATAAGGCGACACGCGCGAAAGGACAGGTGGACACATGCCGGAAAAGATCACCGAGGCGGACATTGACATCATTCAGCGGATCATACCGCACCGCTATCCGTTTCTTCTGATCGACAAGGTGCGCGACATCGTGCCGGGCATCAGCGCCGTCGGCATCAAGAATGTCACCTGCAATGAGCCGCACTTTCAGGGCCACTTCCCCGGCACGCCGATCATGCCCGGCGTCACCATCATCGAGGCAATGGCGCAGACCGCGGCGGTCATGGTCGGGGTCACGCTCGACCTGATCGACAAAGAGCTGCTGGTCTATTTCATGTCGGTCGATAACTGCAAGTTTCGCCGCAAGGTCGTGCCGGGGGATGTGCTGGAGCTGCATGTCTCGGTCATGCGCGGCGGGGCGAGAATCTGGAAATTCCGGGCAGAGGCGCGGGTTGAAGACGAGGTTGCGACCTCGGTCGAATTTGCCGCCATGTTTCACCTGACGGCGGAGGAATAGGCCAGATGGCTGTCCATCCGGGGGCGCGGATACACCCAAGCGCGGTGATCGAGGACGGGGCAGAGATCGGCGATGGCTGTGTCATCGGCCCCTTTTGCACCGTCGGCCCTGATGTCCGGCTGGGGCCGCGCGTTCACCTGAAAAGCCACGCGGTGATTGCCGGGCGCACGACCATCGGTGCCGAATGTGTTGTCTTCCCCTTTGCCTGCATCGGCGAAATTCCCCAGGATCTGAAGTTCAGGGGCGAAAAAACCCGGCTGGAGATCGGCGAACGGAACCGTTTCCGCGAGGGCGTGACCGTCAATATCGGCACCGAGGGTGGCGGCGGCGTCAC
This sequence comes from alpha proteobacterium 3107, assembly GCA_001483205.1. Lineage (GTDB taxonomy): Bacteria > Pseudomonadota > Alphaproteobacteria > Rhodobacterales > Rhodobacteraceae > 3107. The sequence goes on along the minus strand of JPPB01000178.1, from coordinate 10,682 downwards.
CCGGATCGGCGATGATTGCCTGTTTATGTCCGGCAGCCATGTCGCCCATGACGTGCAGGTCGGCAACCGGGTGGTGTTCGTGCATAGCGCGGCGGTGGCCGGTCACTGCACCATCGGCGACGATGTGATCATCGGCGGCCTGTCCGGGGTGCAGCAATTCGTGCGCATCGGCGCGGGGGCGATCATCGGCGGGCTGTGCAAGGTGACGAATGACGTAATACCGCACGGGCTGGTGCAGGGGCCGCGCGGCAGGCTTGACGGCCTCAATCTGGTGGGGCTGAAACGGCGCGGGGTCTCGCGGGATGACATCACCGCGTTGCGCGCCGCCTATCAGATGCTGGCGCAGGGCGAAGGGGCTTTTCAGGACCGCGCCCGCCGCCTTGGCCGTGAAACCGAAAGCGACCATGTGCGCCAGATCGTCGAGTTTGTCACCGCCGGCAGTGACCGCAGCTTTCTGACGCCGGGGTAGGGGTGCTGGCGATCATCGCCGGGCGCGGGCGATTGCCTGCATTGCTGGCGGCGGAGAGGCCGCAGGCGCTTGTTTGCGTGATAAGCGGCGGCGCGCCAGAGATCGGCGGGCGCGGGGCTGACATGACGTTTCGGATCGAGCGGCTGATGCCATTTATCGCAGAGCTGAAGGCCGCCGGGGTGCGGGAGGTCTGTTTTGCGGGTGCAGCGACGCGCCCTGCGCTTGACCCTGCGGCCTTTGACCCGGAGACCGCCGCGCTCGCGCCCCGGTTTGCGCAGGCAATGCGCGCGGGCGATGACGGGACGCTGAAATTCGTTCTGAACCTGTTTGCGGAGAACGGGTTTGCGATTCGCGCCGCCCATGAGATTTTGCCCGGCCTGTTGCCGGGGGCGGGCGTCCACGGCGCGGTGTCCCCGGACGCGGGCGCGCGCACGGATGCGGACCGTGCCGCGCAGGTCATCGCCGCGCTCGGGGCCGCGGATGTCGGGCAGGGATGCGTGGTGCAGCAGGGGCAGGTGCTGGCGGTCGAGGCCCTGCCGGGAACCGACTGGATGCTGGCGCGTCTGGCGGATGCACCCTTTGCCGCCCGCCCTGATCCCTCGGCGGGCCGGGGGCTGTTCTTCAAGGCCCCCAAACCGGGGCAGGACCGGCGCATTGACCTGCCGGTGATCGGCTGCGGGACGGTGGCGGCGGTGAAGGCCGCCGGGCTTGGCGGCATTGTCATCGACGCGGGCGGTGTCATGGTTCTGGATATGCCGCGCGTCGTTTCGGCCTGTGACGCCGCCGGGCTGTTCCTGTGGGTGCGGGGGCGTGGCTGATGCGCGCGTTCCTGATTGCGGGGGAGCCGTCGGGGGATAATCTGGGCGGCGCGCTGATGGCGGGCCTGAAAGCGCTTACATCGCCGCAGGGGGTTGCGTTTTCCGGCATCGGTGGCCCGGCGATGCAGGCACAAGGGTTGCACAGCCTGTTCCCGATGGAGGAGCTCTCGGTGATGGGGATTGCCGAGATCGCGCCGAAATATTTTCACCTGAAACGGCGGATTGCCGAGGCCGCCCGTGCGGTGATCGCCTGCAGGCCGGATGTGCTGATCACCATCGACAGCCCTGATTTCTGCCTGCGTGTGGCGCGGCTGGTCCGGGCGTCATGCGAGTGCCGCATCGTTCACTATGTTGCGCCGACGGTATGGGCATGGCGGCCCGGCAGGGCGGCGCGGATGGCGGGCCTCGTTGATCAGGTGCTGGCGCTGTTTCCGTTCGAGCCGCCCTATATGGAAGCCGCCGGAATACGGTGCGATTTCGTCGGTCATCCGGTGGTTACTGAGCCGCGCGCGAGCGATGCAGAGGCGGCGGCCTTTCGCGCCGGGCACGGGATTGCTGCCGATGTGCCGGTGCTGCTGGCATTGCCGGGGTCGCGCCGGGCAGAGGTCGTGCGCCTGTCAGAGGTGTTCGGCGCAGCGGTGGAGCGGTTTGTCAGCCATCATCCGGGGGCGCGGGTTGTGGTGCCCGCCGCCGCGCCGGTGGCGTCCGTGGTGCGGGATCGCGCATCCGCCTGGGCGGGCGGGCCGGTCATTCTGGACCCGTCGGCAGAGGGGGCGGCGGCTGTGAAACGCGCGGCTTTCCGGGCGGCGGATGTGGCGTTGGCCGCGTCGGGCACCGTATCGCTGGAGCTTTCGGCGGCGGGGACGCCGATGGTCATTGCCTATGATGTGAACTGGCTCAGCCGTCAGATCGCCGGGCGGATGCTGCGGATTGATACGGTGACGCTGGTCAATCTGGTTGCGGACAGCCGGGCAGTGCCGGAGTTTCTGGGCGCGGAATGCAGGCCCGCGCCGATTGCCGGGGCTTTGGCTGAGGCGTTGCGCGCGCCCGAGGCGCAGAGAGCGGCGATGGCCGAGACCATGCGGCGGTTGGGGCAGGGCGGGGAAGACCCCGGCCTGCGGGCCGCGCGGGCGGTGCTGGCCGGGCTGGGAAAGACCTCTGCATAATGGCTGAGCCGGGCAGCGCCTGCCTGGGCGGGCGCTTTTCTTGAAAATCCACATTGGCGATGATTTTTCCATAAAGTCCATACGCCCCAAAAAGTTGAGACGTTTTGAGCGCCTGCCGGGGGGCAGGCAGGCGCTGCCCGGTGCAAGCACCGGGCGGGGCGTTTGGGGGGGCAATGCACCCTTATGCAGAAGTCTTTCAGAGGCCCCTATTCCTCGCCGCAATCCGGCGCGTCCTCAAAGCACAGCTTCGGCACAAAACGCATACTGGTGACAACAAAATTCTCGAACGTAAGCGTGGACAGCGTGGTTTTCAGGATCGGATTATAGGTCATTGAGGTTTCCAGCAGGAACGCATAATCCCCGTTGGCAAGGGTGGGAATTTTATCGGCAACATTGTCCAGCCCTTCCTGGGTAATGCCGACCGTCCCGTCGGCCCCATGCGACCAGTGCAGGTTGTATTGATCATCTTCCTCGCTCCACGAAAACGACGTAACCCTGATTGAGGTATCATCCGGCGCGCGGGTCAGGAATTTGAAAACGGTATTCAGCCCGTCGATATAGCTCTGATCAATCGACTCCCCCTGACTGCGGGACAGGATGTCGCTGATTGTGTAGGCCGCCGCCAGATTGGTGCTCTTTGCCCGGAAGGCATTGAAGAACCCGAACGTGGCAGTGTAGGTCCAGATCAGCAGCGGGAACATGAACACCCATTCGACGGTGATGCTGGCGCGTTCATCGGCGGCGAAGGCCCGGACAAAGTGCCCGGCGATATGCGTGATGATCATGGCGTTGCTCATGGTTCGTTGACAAAGGCGGTTGCTGAGGTCAGCGCATAGCCGCCGCTTGTTTCCTTAGGCAGGGCCAGGCCAAGGCCCGTGGTGGGAAACAGCGGATCGACGATAACGCAGGCACGCATCAGGACCATTTCATTGCTTTCGCCGCCGACGAAATGGGTCACGGGCTGAATGTCGGCGCTGCGGTCCACGCAGGCAACACGTTCGGTCGGTTGCTGCCATGTGGAGGCGTTGATCGGGCGCAGCTCCAGCAACAGCGCGTTATTGCAATCAGGAAGCAGCGTTGCGCTCTCGCAGATGTGGTTCTTTACCGCACTATGGGTCAGCGGCGAGATTGAGCCGAGCCGCAACGCCCGGACGGTCTTGTTGATGCTGCTGTCGAGGCTCACCTGCCGCATCATGTAGAAACCGGCCTCGAACGCGGTCAGGAAAACGGTTATGACCGACGGGAACAGGATCACGAATTCCACCGTGACATTTGCCCTTTCGTCGAGCGCAAACCGTTTGATCGTGTGTGTCAACATTTTCATCATCACTGGGTCAGCCTGAGTTGTTTGATGTCGCTGGCGATGGCTGCAAATGCCTTCGATATGTCGGTGCCCTCAACATCGAAATAATGGCTGTCAGACGAAGCACAATCCGACAGGACGGCTTTTCCGTTATCCGGTGCCTCGAAAGCAATGGTGTAGACCATGCTGCCCTGCTCCTTGGTGGCCGCACAGATGTTCGACAGCCGGGCATCGGCATCACTGGCGTATATTTCGATGATCGGTGCCTCCCCCAAATTGTGGAAATCCGCGAAGGGTATGTAATCTCTGATATACCCTTCAAATAACAGCGCACCGGATGCGCGCAGCGGCTGCCAGGTTGCAAGGATTTCCACCCAGGACAGGCGGGTAACGGTTTCCGTGCTTTCCGGGGACGATTCCGAATCGTCATATTCAGCATAGCCGTAAGGGTGCGAGAGTTCGCGTTCCGCATCAGTGACATCCCGCCGCATGAACGAATCGTCGGTGTGGTTGTCCGGCGTGCCGTTATCGTCATAGCGGATCGAGAAGCGTGAATAATCATCGGGCATATCCGCGAGCGTCTGGCCCGGATAGTCGCGTTTGACCCAGACATCCGACATGCCGGTTTTGTAGGATTCCCTGATGTCCCATTGAGTGGTGTTCTGACCGTCCGTCATCAGGATGATGACCTTCATCGTATTTCTTTGGCCATAGTCATAGGGCCGCCCGCTGACGCTGCCCGAGACCACATCGTCGGCAATCAGGCCGTCGATGACGGGGCGGGTGCCCGGATCAAGCAGCGCCGCGCCCCATTTCATGCCCAGGTCAATCCCGGTGGTGCCGTAGCCGTTGAGATTGTCAATCGCCTCTTTCAGGTCATCCGCGTCGTGAGAGAAGGGCAGGATCGCGTTGCCCCGGAACTCCTCGTTCGGGCACCAGGGAACGTCGATCGGCTTGTCCGGCCCCTCGTCAATAAGGTGGCCGAGATTGCTGAAGAGGAGAAAGCCATCCTGCTGTTCAAAATGTGCGAGAATCTCCAGCGGCTCCGTCGGGTCAATACCGGTGGTGTGGAACGCGGCGTCGTCGAACTTGGGGCAATAGGAATAGGTATGCGGCTGGATCAGGGTGTAATGGGCCGCCATGTCGGGGCCGATATTGACCATATGCGCATAGGGCACGACAGAGATGGTGATGATGTTGCCGTCGTCGTTTCTGGTGATCATGGTGTCGATAAATTCCTTGGCCGCCACCTGAAGGTTTTCGATCCGGTTGTGGTAGTTCATTGATCCGGACACATCCACGATCAGCGAAATCTCGATATTGGGCAGGCCATTCTCGGCGGTGCCTGATGCGACCGCAGACCAGACATCATCGCCCATATATTCATACCAGTCGCTTAAGGTCACAACGCTATTTTCAATGTCCTCCGGTGGGGAACCCTTGATGAACCACGTATCCACGTCCATGGCCGCCCGGGCGCTGACCGACCGGTAGTTCGGGCCTTCCTCCACCCTGATGCCGGTCAGGTGGCTGCGAAGCCCGGCCTTGTCGAAATAATCCTGCACCACCTCTTTCGGCTCCAGTGTCTGATCAAGGTCGGTCGCCGCCAGAATGGCGCGGTCAACCGTGTTTTGCAGCGTGACCCTGCTGGTTTCATGGCGTGCGATGTCTATGGCGGTGCCCGCGACGACCAGCATGATCACGAAGAAGTAAAGCGCCAGGATGACGATTGCGCCGTCCTCTGCGCGTCGGAAATGTCCGGCGGTGTTCGGGGTGCGGTCATCAGGTTGGGGCCTGGGGGCGCGGGGGGTGGTTTTCCGTGTGAACATCGTGGCAGCCTTTTCGTCTTCATGCTTCTGCAACCCTTTCAGGACAACTCGTGCCCCCGGTGTTTCGCCAGCCTGAAAGACGGTCAGGAGACTGCAACGGGAATCAGGCGAGAATATGACACCCCCCATGATCAGGGAGTAAACGCCCGTCTTCTGACCGCCAACTGCCCCGGAAATCGTGTTTTGTGGTGTATCTCTGCTTAATTGGCTGAATTTGTTCATATTGTTGAAGGATAAGTTCCGCCATGGCCGGGGGGTGATTCGACCTGGCCTATCGAAATTTGTTGTTGAGTCGGGGCAAACTGTCATAGGCTTGACGGACAGGGCGATGCCGGAGCGCTTCCGGCGGATTTGGAGGACAGAATGGACGTAAAGAACGAACCGAGCTTCAGAGAATCCGTTGATCTGATGTTCAACCGGGCTGTCGCGCTGATTGATCTCGCGCCCGGCCTGAAGGAAAAAATCAGGGTTTGCAATGCGACCTACACGGTGCGTTTCGGTGTGCGGCTGAGGGGGCGCATTCAGACCTTCAGGGGGTATCGTTCCGTCCATTCCGACCATATGGAGCCGGTGAAGGGCGGTATCCGCTATTCCACGGCGGTCAATCAGGACGAGGTGGAGGCGCTGGCCGCCCTGATGACCTATAAATGCGCGCTGGTCGAAGCCCCGTTCGGGGGGTCCAAGGGCGGGTTGTGTCTTGATCCGCGGGAATGGGACGAACACGAGCTGGAACAGATCACCCGCAGGTTCGCCTATGAGCTGGCCAAGCGCGACCTGATCCACCCGTCGCAGAATGTGCCTGCCCCCGACATGGGCACCGGAGAGCGCGAAATGGCCTGGATCGCCGATCAATACGCGCGGATGAACACCACCGACATCAATGCGCGGGCCTGTGTGACCGGCAAGCCGCTCAATGCCGGTGGCATATCGGGCCGGGTCGAGGCGACGGGGCGCGGTGTTCAGTATGCGTTACGGGAGTTTTTCCGCCACCCCGAGGACATCGCAAAGGCCGGGCTTGGCGGGTCGCTCGACGGCAAGCGGGTGATCGTGCAGGGCCTGGGCAATGTCGGCTATCATGCCGCGCGGTTCTTGCAGGAAGAAGACGGTTGCCGGATCACCGGCATCATTGAGCGTGACGGTGGTCTGTTTGATGAAGGCGGGCTGAATGTCGAACAGGTCCGCGAATGGATCGCCGGGCATGGCGGCGTGACCGGCTATCCCGGCGCGCGCCATGTGGAGAACGGCGCGGCGCTTCTGGAAGAGGCGTGCGATATTCTGATCCCGGCGGCGCTGGAGGGGGTCATCAACCTGTCAAACGCCGCGCGGATCAAAGCCCCGCTGATTATCGAGGCGGCAAACGGCCCGGTGACCGCCGGGGCGGATGAGATACTGCGTGATAAAGGCGTGGTGATCATTCCCGACATGTATGCCAATGCCGGTGGCGTCACGGTGTCCTATTTCGAGTGGGTCAAGAATCTCAGCCATATCCGGTTTGGCCGGATGCAGCGCCGGTCCGAGGAAGCCCGCGCCCAGCTTATCATTGACGAGCTTGAGCGGCTGAGCGCCGAGAAGGGGCTGGGGGCGATCAGCGACCGGTTCAAGGATCAGTATCTGCGCGGGGCGGGTGAATTGGAGCTGGTGCGTTCGGGCCTCGACGACACCATGCGCATCGCCTACCAGTCCATGCGCGAGATCTGGCATGACCGAGAGGATGTCGGGGATTTGCGGACTGCCGCCTATCTGGTCGCCATCGGCAAGGTGGCTGCCAGCTATCGCGCCAAGGGGTTGTGACAGGTCGCGCAGGCCCGGGCCGAAGGGATGTGACCGACCACAAGAGCGCGGGCGTCTGAGTGCCCCCGCATAAGACGGCTGCCGTTCCCTTCGGGGGGCGGCCTGTGAAGCGTCGCCATCGGCAGGCGCAAGCGGGCACATGCTTGACTGAAATGCGCCATCCTTTATACCCGCAGAAAAGTCGCCGGAAATTGCCGATGACAGCCCCGGCGTCGGGAGCATGGCCGTGAAGTCCTTTGACCAATTCTATACACATCCCGAACTGGCAAGGGCATTTGCAGCCGAAATTGTTGGTCGGTGGGGGGACGACCATGATGTGCTTTTTGTCGAACCCGCCGCCGGGGCCGGGGCGTTCCGTGATCCGTTAGTCGGGGCAGGCCGTAAGGTTCGGGCCATCGACATCGCCCCGCAAGCCCCCGGTATCCTGCAAGGGGATTTCCTCGGGTTGCATGACCTGTTTGCCGGGGACCATTCCGCGGTGGTTGTGATAGGCAACCCGCCGTTCGGCAAAAATGCGTCCATGGCGGTGCGTTTCTTCAACCGGGCCGCCATACATGCCGACGAGATCGCCTTTATCGTGCCGCGCACATTTCGCAAGATGAGCGTTCAGGGCCGCCTGCACCGGAACTTTCACCTGTCTTGGGACAGGGATGTGCCGGGCGACGCCTTTCTGCTGTCCGGCAATCCCCACGATGTTCCCTGTGCGTGGCAGATATGGACCAGACAGCCTTATGAGCGGATCATGCCGCCTGCCCCGCCCGTGGACCATCTGATCGACTATACAACGCCGGGCCGCGCCAGTTTTGCCATGCGCCGCGTCGGTTTTTATACCGGTCGCATTGTGACGCAGAACATATCCACACTGTCCCGAACAACGCACTATTTCATGCGCGAAGTCCGGTACGGCGTTATCGACACCCTGCGCAGCATAAACTGGCTTGATGTGACGGCGCAAACGGCGGGTGTGCGCTCTTTGTCCAAGCGCGAGATCGCGTTCAGGCTGAGCGAGATTTACAATGCCTGAGCATTCTGAAAACCAGATGCACGGGAAGAGCTTCGAGAACATGATAAAGGCGGCCAACGGGATATTCACCTTTGCCGCAGCAGATCGCAAGCGACCTCCTGACAGCATATTCGACATAGGTGCGGAAGATGACCGGAAACTTGGGGTGCCGACTTCCATCAAAACCACCGGGAACAACACCGTTGCCCTGGCGGATGCGCGCATGTTCTGGCGGTCGTTCGGCTTTGCTCCTTATCGGATCATCATCGGCACATACAGCCAGGCAGGAGGAAGAAAGGTCTTTTCCGAAATTCACGAACTGATCCTGCGGGAAAAATACCGTGATGTGATGCTGGGCAGTATCAGCGAGGATATGGTGAAAAGGTTTCACGATGGATTGAAAAAATTCGGGGTGGGTTCACATGAACAGGCCAGAGAGTGGGCGAGAGAGCAGAAGCATCAGCTTGAAAGCGATTTCGGCCTTGTTACTCTGAATCCCAAGGTCGATTCAAAAAACCAGAGGCGGCTTCAATGCAGTATTCCGCTTTCGGCCTTGATCAGGGCGGTGGATGCAGGGGACTACGAATTGCACTCGGATAGATTCGGGAACCTTCCCTTGCCCGCACAGATTATCAGTGGTGCGCGCAAACTGAAGAAAAAGACGCCATGACAACCAAGCCGGGGCCGTGATTCGGCATGGGAATGCCGGGGGCTGGCAGGCGTTCACCAAAACGCGACAGGTCCACTCCCCCTAAACCGCCCTTCGCAGCGCTCCGGCCAGATCGGTGCGCTCCCAGCTAAAGCCACCGTCCTCGTCCGGGGCGCGCCCGAAATGGCCATAGGCGGCGGTGCGCTGGTAAATCGGCCTGTTCAGCCCCAGATGCTCGCGAATGCCGCGCGGCGTCAGGTCCATACAGGCGGCGACGGCGGCCTCGATCCCGGCCTCATCCACCTTCCCCGTGCCGTGGGTATCCGCACAGATCGACAGGGGCCGGGCGACGCCGATGGCATAGGACAGTTGCAGCGTGCAGCGCCCGGCCAGCCCGGCGGCAACCACATTCTTGGCCAGATAGCGCGCGGCATAGGCGGCAGAGCGATCAACCTTGCTGGGATCCTTGCCGGAAAAGGCACCGCCGCCGTGGGGCGCGGCCCCGCCATAGGTATCGACGATGATCTTGCGCCCGGTCAGGCCCGCATCCCCGTCCGGGCCGCCGATCACGAACTTGCCGGTCGGGTTGACATGCCATTCGGTGCGGTCATCCAGCCAGCCGTCGGGCAGGGTCTCGCGGATATAAGGCTCGACAATCGCGCGCACATCCCCCGAGCTCAGACGTGCATCCAGATGCTGGGTTGACAGCACGATCGAGCTGACGCCGACCGGTTTGCCGTTCTCGTAACGGACGGAAAGCTGCGATTTGGCGTCCGGCCCCAGCTCCGGCGCGTGCCCGGATTTGCGCGCCCCGGCCAGCCGTCGCAGTATCTTGTGGGCATAGAGAATCGGGGCGGGCATAAGCTCCGGCGTTTCATTGACCGCATAGCCGAACATGATGCCCTGATCGCCCGCGCCCTCATCCCGGTTGCCCTCACCGGTCACGCCCCGGGCGATATGGTCGGATTGTTCGTGCAGGTAATTCGACACCTGCATCGTCTGCCAGTGAAATTTGTCCTGCTCATAGCCGATGTCGCGCACACAGTCCCGCGCGATGTCCTCGATCCGGCCCATATATTCGCGCAGCCGGTCCTGATCGGTCAGGCCGACCTCGCCGCCGATAATGACGCGACTGGTGGTGGCGAAGGTTTCGCAGGCGACGCGGGCATTGGGTTCTTCGTGCAGGAAAGCGTCCAGAACCGCGTCGGAAATCCGGTCGCATACTTTGTCGGGGTGGCCTTCGGACACCGATTCAGAGGTGAAGACATAATTGCGCCGGGTCATGGGAAAGTGCTCCGCTAAGATTCCCCCGCCACGTCAGGAAGCCGTTGTGGCAGGTCCGTGACGCCGGGTTACTTTGGCGCATCCGGGGCGTCAATCTCTAATTAAAACCTGCCGCCGCACCAGCATCATCCCGCCCGCGCAGAGGATCAGCACCACCCATACCGGCGCGTCACCGGTGCGGCTGTAGAACGTGGCGGGCAGAGCGGGCGGCAGGGGCGCGTCCAGATGACCCGCTTCGTTCAGCGGCAGCGCCGCGCGCACCCGCCCGTGCCCGTCAATTACCGCCGATATGCCGGTATTGGCGGCGCGCACCAGCGGCAACCCCTGTTCCACCGCCCGAAACCGGGTCTGCGCCAGGTGCTGATACGGC
>JPPB01000177.1 GCA_001483205.1 alpha proteobacterium 3107 | reverse complement strand
ACCCAACCGGCCTGCGCTTATCCGCGGATAAGCCCCTTACATGTTACCCGCGGATAAGGCCGGGCTTCCGGGGGCCATGGCGCGCGCGCCCCGCCTTACTCTGCCAGGATCGAGCTTTCCCGCCGCGCGGCGCAATCGGCGCGCGGACAGATACGGCACGACTGCCCCACCACCTGCGCGGGCACCTGCACCGGGCCGGGGGGATCAAGCAGTTCCGCCGGGATCAGGACCATCTGCGCCTCGACCACCAGCGGGCCGTCCGCCGCCCCCATCACCTGTGCCTGTGCATGGGCATAGGCGACGAAGCGGCGCGCCACCCGCCGCCCGGCCTGCTCCAGCACCGCGCAGACCGGAACCGACGGCTGCATCAGCGCCCGATAGAGCGGCCAGAGCGGACACCCGGCCCCGAACCGGGGCAGCCGGAATCCGGGCACGGGCTTGCGAAACACCAGCATCCCCGAGGCATTGCACGCCACCCGGCCGATCTCCCATCCCGGCGCGCTCTCCGGCAGGGTGGCCAGCCGCCGCAACACCAGCCCCGGATCGGCAGACAGATGACCGGCCAGCCTGAGCGGATCATGGCCGACCGCCCCGATGGCCGCCTCGATCACCGGCAGGGGCAGGTGCGCGGCATCGGCCCGATAAGCGGCAAGCCAGGCCCGCGCCCGGTCGCGCACCGCCTGCGAGGACGGCGACAGCGCCTCAACCACGGTCCCGACATCGCCGCCCTGTTCCAGCTCCCCCACATGATACCGGCGGCTTTCAAGCCAGTTTTCAAACTCTTCCTGCGGGGACACCCGCCCGCGATCCGCATCCGACACGGTATCAAGATAGCCGACCAGCGACCGCGCCGCCCCGGACAGGCGGTGGGCCTCTTCCTGAATGTTCTTGTGAAACCGGGTCTGCCAGTTGGGGGCGATCTCTCCCGGCCCGGCCAGAATATCCGCCGTAGAGCGAATCGCCGAGACATTGGACAGCACCTCGTGCATCGCCGCCGACAGGCCGGGATCATGGGCCAGCCGGTCCGACAGCGTGTCGGTCAGATGCTCCAGCCGCTTTGTCTGCCGATAGAGCACATCCAGCAGCGCCGCCCAGCCGGGAAAGCGGCCGATGAACTCTTCCATGCGGTCAAGCTCCGGCGGCTGCGGGCTTTGGTCGGCAAATTCCGACATTGCCCCGCGCAGCCCGGTCAGAAGTGCGGCCTCTGCGCCCTGGCTCAGGAACGAAATCCCCACATCCAGCTCTGCCGCCAGATCAGCCAGCAACTTGCCGCCGATTCTGCGGCGGTTGTGCTCGATCAGATTGAGATAGGACGGGGAGATGCCCACGCGCCGGGCCAGCGCGCCCTGTTTCAGGCCCAGAGCGGCCCGCCGTTCGCGGATGCGGGTTCCGGTGGTGGCCCCGCCGGGGGCGGAATTTTTCATATCATAAGACCTCTGACATACTGGTTCAGCCGGGCAGCCGCCTGCCCGGGCGGGCGCTTTTCGCGACGGTCCGTATTGGCAATGCCCTTGCTATAAAGTCCATACGCTCCAACAGGTTGAGACACTTAAAGCGCCTGCCGGGGGGCAGGCAGGCGCTGCCCGGCGTTCCGCCGGGCGGACGGTTTGGCCAGCGATACGCCAATATGCGAGAGGTCTCTATCATTCAATCGCGTCACCCGTGGCTTGACAACCGTTTTACAGATTCTCAGCAACCGGTGTTGATATTTTTACAAAAAAACCCTTTCCTGAAAAGGAATTGTTGTGTGGTTTTCGGAACGTGCCTGATAATGGCCACACTTTGTAAAGGCCACGCCGCGCCGGGAGGGTGCGGCGGCCCTTCACGGACGGGAGGAAATCCATGGTCAAATCACTCAAAACACGCCGCGACGTGTTGAAATCGGGCGCACTGGCGGGCGCGGGTCTGGCGACGCCGGTGATCTTTACCGGATCATCAGCGTCGGCCTTCACCAATGAGCCCACCGGGGCCACGGTCACGCTGGGCTTTAACGTGCCCCAGACCGGCCCCTATGCCGATGAGGGCGCGGATGAGCTGCGCGCCTATGAGCTGGCGGTCGAGCACCTGAACGGCGGCGGCGACGGCGGCATGATCAGCACGTTCTCTTCAAAGACCCTGGACGGCACCGGCATCCTCGGCAAGAAGGTCGAATATGTCACCGGCGACACCCAGACGAAAACCGACGCCGCCCGTGCCTCTGCCCGGTCGATGATCGAAAAGGACGGGGCGATAATGATCACCGGCGGATCGTCTTCCGGCCCCGCCATTGCCGTGCAGGCCCTGTGTCAGGAGGCAGGCGTGATCTTTATGGCCGGTCTGACCCATTCCAACGACACCACCGGCAAGGACAAAAAGGCCAACGGTTTCCGCCATTTCTTCAACGGCTACATGTCCGGGGCGGCGCTGGCCCCGGTGCTGGCCGCCCGCTATGGGGCGGATCGTGTCGCCTATCACCTGACCGCCGATTACACTTGGGGCTGGACGCAGGAAGAATCGATCGCGGCAGCGACCGAGGCGCTCGGCTGGTCCACCATCGACAAGGTGCGCACCCCGCTGGCGTCAACGGACTTTTCGTCCTACATCGCGCCGGTGCTCAATTCCGGGGCCGATGTGCTGATCCTGAACCACTATGGCGGCAATATGGTCAATTCGCTGACCAACGCGGTGGAGTTCGGCCTGCGCGAGAAAGAGGTCAACGGCAGGGCGTTTGAGATTGTCGTGCCGCTCTATTCCCGCCTGATGGCGGCGGGCGCGGGCGAGAACGTCAAAGGCATTCTCGGGTCCACCAACTGGCACTGGTCATTGCAGGATCAGGGGTCAAAGGCGTTTGTGCAGTCCTTCGGCACCAAATACGGTTTCCCGCCGTCGCAGGCAGCGCATACCGTCTATTGCCAGACGCTGCTCTACGCGGATGCGGTGAACCGGGCCGGTTCCTTCAACCCGTGTGCGGTGGTTGAGGCGCTGGAAGGGTTCGAGTTCGACGGGCTTGGCAACGGCCCGACGCTCTATCGCGCCGAGGACCACCAGTGCTTTAAGGATGTGCTGGTCGTGCAGGGCAAGGAAAACCCGGAAAACGCCTTTGACCTGCTGGAGGTTGTCGAGATCACCCCGGTCGAGCAGGTGACGTATGATCCCGAGCATCCGATGTTCGCCGGTGGCGCGCTGGGGGAATGCAATCCGGGCGCATAAGCATCCACTTTGAAAACCCTGGTCGCGCGGGTATACCCGTGCGACCAGCCCCCTGCGGCGCGGCGACCTGAACCAACCGGGCGGACAAGATGGACGCAATCCTGCTGCAAATTCTGAACGGCCTTGACAAGGGATCCGCCTATGCGCTGATTGCCCTGGGGCTGACGCTGATCTTCGGCACGCTGGGGGTGGTGAATTTCGCCCATGGGGCGCTGTTCATGCTGGGGGCGTTCTGCGCCGTCACCCTGCAACGCATCCTGACCTTCAGCTTTGAAACGGTTGATGACAGCAGAACCGATTTTCTCGGCAATCCGCTTAAGGTCGAAACCCCTTATGTCGAGGCCTGGTTCGGCCCACAGACAGGCGGGGCGATCATCGACTGGTCGGTGCCGCTGGCGATTCTGTTCGCGATTCCGGTGATGATCAGCATCGGCTTTGCCATGGAGCGCGGCCTGATCCGGCATTTCTATAAACGCCCCCACGCGGATCAGATTCTGGTCACTTTCGGGCTGGCCATCGTCTTGCAGGAGATCGTCAAGTATTTCTTCGGCGCAAACCCGATCCCGACGCCCGCGCCCGAGAGCTTTCGCGGTGCGCTCGATTTCGGCATCCTGCTGGGCTTTGATCCGAACGTGATCATCTATCCCTATTGGCGTCTGGTCTATTTCCTGTTCGCGATGACCATCATCGGCGGCGTTTTCGCTTTTCTGCGCTATACGACCTTCGGCATGGTGGTCCGTGCCGGGATGGCGGATCGGGAAACCGTGGGGCTTTTGGGCATCGACATTGACCGCCGCTTTACCGTCATGTTCGGGATTGCCGCTGCGGTCGCGGGCCTTGCCGGGGTCATGTATACGCCGATCAACGCGCCCAACTATCACATGGGCATGGATTTTCTGGTGCTGAGCTTTGTGGTGGTGGTGGTTGGCGGCATGGGGTCGCTGCCCGGTGCGGTTCTGGCCGGTTTCCTGCTGGGCATTCTGGAAAGTTTTGCGTCGATGAACGAGGTCAAGGCGATCCTGCCGGGCATTGACCAGATCATCATCTATCTGGTCGCGATCATCATTCTGCTGACCCGTCCGCGCGGGCTGATGGGGCGCAGGGGCGTGATGGAGGAATGAACGATGGCGGGTCTTGACGCGCGTGACACAAGGTTTCTGCTGATCGTCGTGGCATTGACGCTGTTCACGCCGATTCTGCTGCAACCTTTCCCCGAGAGCTCTTCACTGGCGCAGTTCAACGCCGGTTACCCGGACCTGATGCAGCGGTTCGCCATTTTCGGCATCTTTGCCATCGGGTTCAACATCCTGTTCGGCCTGACCGGGTATCTGTCTTTCGGTCACGCCGCCTTTCTTGGCGTCGGCTCTTATGCGACGGTGTGGATGTTCAAGCTGCTCAGCTACAACGTGCTGCCGGGGCTGATCCTGGCCGTCATCACTTCCGGCCTGTTCGCGCTGCTGATCGGCTATATTTCCCTGCGTCGGTCGGGCATCTATTTCTCGATCCTGACGCTGGCCTTTGCGCAGATGAGTTTTAACCTCGCCTATTCGGTGCTGACCCCGATCACCAATGGCGAGACCGGGCTTCAGGTCTATACCGATGATCCGCAATATCTGCTGGCAGAGGGCGGCCTGACCACCACCCACATTTTCGGGCTGGCCATGAACAAGTCGCTGGTTGCGCCTGTGGGCGGGTGGGAGTTCACCTTTAATGTCGGCTATTACTTCTGCGCCGTCATCGCGATTGCGGCCTTCTATCTTAGCCTGCGCATCTTTCGCTCGCCCTTCGGGATGATGCTGCGGGCGGTGAAATCGAACCAGCAGCGGATGAGCTATACCGGCCTCAACACCCGGCCCTACACATTGGCAGCGTTCGTCATTTCGGGCATGTATGCGGGGCTGGCCGGGGGGCTGATGGCCTCGATGGACCCGCTGGCGGGGGCCGAACGGATGCAGTGGACGGCCTCTGGTGAGGTCGTGCTGATGACGATCCTTGGCGGGGCGGGCACCCTGATGGGGCCGGTGCTGGGCGCGGGGTTCATCAAGTATTTCGAGAATATCTTCTCGAAAATCAACGATAACGTCCTGCACGGATGGTTCGCGTTCCTGCCCGACGGGCTGGAGGATTTGCTGGTCACCATTGTCCATCCCTTTGTCGGCAAGGGCTGGCACCTGACGCTGGGCCTGCTGTTCATGCTGGTGGTGATCTTTCTGCCGGGCGGGTTGGTTGAGGTCGGCCAACGCCTGCGCCGCCTGTTCACCCGCAGGGGCGGCACCCCCGACGCGGCAGACCCCCGGCACGCCCCCAAATCCGCCCCCCATGTTGCCGAGTGAGTAAGAAGGAGAACGGGCGGATGGGCATTCTGGAGGTCAGGAACGTCAACAAGCGATTCGGCGGCTTGCAGGCGCTCGCCGATGTGAATCTGAGCGTTCAGGAAAACGCGGTCCACGCGATTATCGGGCCGAACGGGGCGGGCAAATCGACGCTGCTGAACTGTCTGGTCGGCAAGCTGATCCCGGACACCGGCACGGTGATGTTCGACGGCCAGAGCGTTCTGGGCCGCAAGCCGCATGAAATCAACCAGACGGGCATCAGCCGGGTGTTCCAGACGCCGGAGATTTTCGGCGATCTGACCGTGCTTGAAAATGTTATGATCCCGTGCTTTGCCACCCGCGACGGGGCCTTTCGCCTGCACGCGATCAGGACGGTCCGGGCCGAGCAGGACATCATGGAACGTGCCGAGCGGGTGCTGATCGACATGAGCTTGCAGGACCGGTTGCGGGATCATGCGGCCAGCCTGTCGCGCGGCGACAAGCGGCGGCTGGAAATGGCGATGTGCCTGGCGCAGGAACCCCGGCTGTTGCTGCTTGATGAACCCACCGCGGGCATGGCGCGGGCCGACACCAACAAAACCATCGACCTGCTGAAGGAAATCCGCGACACCCGCAACATCACCATGGCGATTATCGAACATGACATGCACGTTGTGTTCAGCCTGGCCGAGCGGATCACGGTGCTGGCCCAGGGCGCGCCGCTGGTCGAGGACACGCCCGAAAACATCAAGGGCCATCCGAAGGTTCAGGAAGCCTATCTTGGCCAGGCGCACGGATAACAGGGGGATGCAGGCGATGAAAGGGATGCGGGCATGAACACGAAACCCGATGCTGGCGGACATCCCGACAGGGCCACCGCCGCACCTGCCTATGTCTCGGTCTATGATCTCCACGCCTATTATGGCGAAAGCTATATCGTGCAGGGGGTCAGCTTTACCGTGCATGAGGGGGAAATTCTGGCGCTTCTGGGGCGCAACGGGGCGGGCAAGACCTCAACGCTGCGCACCATTGCCCGGCTTGATGATCCGCAACTGACCCATGGGGAAATCTGGCTGGACCATCAGCACCTGCACAGTATGAAAAGCCACGAGGCCGCTGTTGCCGGTGTCGGCATGGTGCCGGAGGACCGGCGGATCATCCCCGGCCTGACGGTCGAGGAAAATCTGCAACTGGCCCGGATCGTCGAACCCACCGGCTGGTCGCTCGACAGGCTCTATGACCTGTTCCCGCGTCTGGGAGAGCGCCGACGGCAAGAGGGGGTGACGCTCTCGGGCGGCGAGCAGCAGATGCTGTCGATTGCCCGCGCCCTGGCCCGCGACATCAAGTTGCTGCTGCTGGATGAGCCTTACGAGGGCCTGGCCCCGGTGATCGTCGATGAGATCGAGAAGACGCTCAAAATCATCAAGCAACAGGGCATGACCACGGTGATTGTCGAACAGAACGCCATCCGCGCGCTGGAACTGGCAGACCGGGCGGTGATTCTGGATACCGGGTCGGTCGCGTTTGACGGCACCGCCCGCGAAGTGCTGGACAACGCCGCCCTGCGCGCCGAGTATCTGGCCATCTGACCGGACGGGCAGAAAGACCATCACCGCGCGGGGGCGGGTGGTGGCGGTGGCAGAACTGTCCCGTCGCCGCCTGACATTGCAAATTGGAGTGAAGCGACAGCCATGACCGACGATCTGTATCCGCCACGGGCCGAATTTGCCGCAAACGCCCTGATCGACAAGGCCGCATATAGGCGGATGTATGCCGCATCGATTGCCGACCCGGATGGGTTCTGGGCCGAGCACGGGCAGCGCATTGACTGGATCACGCCGTTCACGACGGTTCGGCAGGCGAGCTTTGCGCCGGGGGCGGTCTCGATCCGCTGGTTCGGGGACGGCACGCTGAATGTCGCCGCCAACTGCATTGACCGCCATCTGGACACCCGTGGCGGGCAGACCGCGATTATCTGGGAGCCGGACAACCCCGGCGAGGACGCGCGGCACATTTCCTACAGAGAGCTGCACGAACAGACCTGCCGCATGGCCAATGTGCTGAAGGACATGGGCGTCGGCAAGGGGGACCGGGTGATCCTCTATATGCCGATGATCCCCGAGGCCGCTTATGCCATGCTGGCCTGTGCCCGGATCGGCGCGATCCACTCGGTGGTGTTCGGCGGTTTTTCGCCTGATGCCCTGGCCAACCGGATCAACGATTGCGGGGCGCGGCTGGTGATCACCGCCGACGAAGCCCCGCGCGGCGGACGCACAACGCCGCTGAAGGCCAACACCGACGCGGCGCTGGCGAAATGCGCCGCCGATGTCAGGGCGCTGGTGGTCAGACGCACCGGCGGGCCGGTCGCCTGGGTTGAGGGGCGCGATTTCGACGCCACGGCGCTGATGGCCGCCGCCGCCCCGGATTGCCCGGCAGAGGAAATCGGGGCCGAAGACCCGCTTTTCATCCTCTATACGTCCGGCTCCACCGGCAAACCGAAAGGGGTTGTGCATACGTCCGGCGGCTATCTGGTCTATGCCTCAATGACCCACCAATACACGTTCGACTATCGCGACGGCGACATTTTCTGGTGTACGGCGGATGTCGGCTGGGTGACGGGGCACAGCTATATCATCTACGGGCCGCTGGCCAATGGTGCCACCACGCTGATGTTCGAGGGCGTGCCCACCTACCCGGATGCCTCGCGCTTCTGGCAGGTCTGCGAAAAGCACCGGGTCAATCAGTTCTACACCGCCCCCACCGCCATTCGTGCGCTGATGGGGCTGGGTGACGGGTTTGTCAAAGGCTGTGACCTGAGTGCGCTGAGGGTGCTGGGCACGGTCGGAGAGCCGATCAACCCCGAGGCCTGGAAATGGTATCACGATGTGGTCGGCGGGGGACGGACGCCGATTGTCGATACCTGGTGGCAGACGGAAACCGGCGGCCATATGCTGACCCCCCTGCCCGGCGCAACAGCGACCAAGCCCGGCTCTGCCACCCTGCCGTTTTTCGGCATAGAGCCGGTGATCCTTGATGCGCAATCGGGCAGGGAAATCACAACGGCCGAGGCCGAGGGGGTGCTGTGCATCCGGGAAAGCTGGCCGGGGCAGATGCGCACCGTCTTCGGAGACCATGAGCGGTTCGAGAAAACCTATTTCGCCGATTATCCTAACCACTATTTCACCGGTGACGGCTGCCGCCGGGACGCGGACGGCTATTACTGGATCACCGGGCGGGTCGATGATGTGCTCAATGTGTCCGGCCACCGGATGGGCACGGCAGAGATCGAAAGCGCGCTGGTCGCCCATGCAAAGGTCGCCGAGGCCGCCGTTGTCGGCTATCCGCATGACATCAAGGGACAGGGGGTTTATGCCTATGTGACGCTGATGGCCGGGGAAGAGCCGTCAGAGGCGTTGCGCGTTGAGCTGGAAAAGTGGGTCCGGGCCGAGATCGGGCCGATTGCCCGGCCTGACCTCATTCAATGGGCCCCCGGCCTGCCCAAGACGCGCTCCGGCAAGATCATGCGCCGCATCCTGCGCAAGATTGCCGAGAATGATTATGACAGTCTGGGGGATACCTCGACCCTGGCCGAGCCTGCGGTGGTGGATGATCTGATCGGGAACCGGATGAACCGGGGCTGATGCGCGAACAAGCCGAAAGGCTTCTGCATATTGGCCGAGCCGGGCAGCCGCCTGCCTGGGCAGGCGCTTTTTCTGACAGTTCACACTGGCGATGGTCTTTCCATAAAGTCCATACGCCCCAACAGGCTGAGACGTTTTGAGCGCCTGCCGGGGGGCAGGCAGGCGCTGCCCGGCGCAAGCGCCGGGCGGACGGTTTGGCGGCCGATGCGCTATTATACAAAGGTCTCGCCGAAAAGCTGCGTCCGGCCCGCACGGGGTGCGCGCGCCGCCCACCCCATTGAGGGGTAGACGGCGCGGCCCGGTCTTGCGACCGGGCGGGAACGGGGCCGGGGCCTGGACTCAAAATCCGGGCGTCAGGCTTTACCGCCCGCCCCGTCTCTTCGGGGCAGGCCTACCTGATCTTGCCTTCCTTGTATTCGACATGCTTGCGCGCCACCGGGTCATATTTGCGCACCACCATCTTTTCGGTCATGGTGCGCGCGTTTTTCTTGGTCACGTAAAAGTGGCCGGTGCCCGCCGACGAGTTCAGTCTGATCTTGATCGTGGTCGGCTTCGCCATCGTCTCTGTCTCCGGTCTGCGGGGCACCCCCCGCCTGCGTCTGTCGAAGTCAGCCTTTTAGTCGCACGGGGCGGCGAGTCAACCGCAAAGCACCCGATTTGCAGCCCGCAGCGGAAAATTTACCGATCCCGCCGGAATGTGATACACTCAGAGTCGCAAACAAGATGAGGAGAGCCTGCCATGGACCCTCAAACCGGAGGATGTCTCTGCGGCGATTGCCGTTATCAGGTCACCGCGCCCCCGCTGCGGGTCACCACCTGCCACTGCCGGTATTGCCAGAAAACGACCGGCAGCGCCTATATGGTCGAACCGATTTTTGACATCGGCGCATTCGGGATGGTTTCCGGCGCGCCGAAAATCTGGGGGCAGTTGTCCGAGGGCAGCGGCAAGCATGTCTGGCTGCATTTCTGCGGGGCCTGCGGGACGCGGCTTTACCTGAGTTTTGAGCGTTTCGACCAGATTATCGGCGTCTTTGCCGGAACCTTTGATGATCCGAACTGGTTTGAAATCAGCCCTGACAATGCCCGGCATATTTTCCTGTCGAGCGCGATGCGGGGAACGATCATTCCGGCGAATATCGAAACCTATGCCGAGCATAACACCGCCCTTGACGGCACCCGGCGCGCACCGGTTATCTTTGAAGCGCCGAGACGTTTGTAAGGCTGCGGCCCCGGTTGCCTGCCCCGGTCAGCCCCGGAAGCCCGGAAACGAAAAAGCGGCAGGCCAGCCCGCCGCTTTCCCAAAAACGGAAAATCCGCCCGGATCAGTCGGCAACAGCCGCCGCAACCAGAACCAGAAACAGAAGCGGAACCAGGATGCCGCTGCCCGAAGCGGACGACGCTTCTTCGACCATAGCGGTGTCTTCCATGACCGGCTCAACCACTTCTTCCATGACCGGTTCGCCCATACTACCTGCAAAAGCCAGGCTGGCCGAAGCAGACAGCGCCGCCGCGAGAGCAAGTTTCTTCATTTCATCCTCCAGACCAGTGTTGTGGCCGCTCATGCGCGGCCCCGATGCCAGGCACTCCTGGCCCATACCGCATTTATTCGCAGGAAATGACGCCGTGTGCAACGGGAAAACCAGTGACAAAGGCCGCGCCCCCCGGTGCCGGTCAAATCAGCAACACCTGTGTGCCCACCTTCGCCAGCCCGAAAAGCTCGGCGATATGTTCGTTGTAAAGCCCGACGCAGCCGTTCGATGAGCGCCGCCCGATCTTGCGCGTATCGTGGGTGCCGTGGATGCGGTAGTAGGTCCAGGACAGATAAAGCGCGTGCGACCCGAGCGGATTATCGGGGCCGGGCGCGACATATTCCGGCCATTCGGGGTTGCGCTTGCGCATCGCCGGGGTCGGACGCCAGGACGGGCCTTCGACCTTGCGCACAACGCGGGTGCGGCCTCTGCGGGTCAGATCCTCGGACAGGGGCACCGAAGTCGGATAGAGCCTGTAGAGAGAGCCGTCCTCGTTCCAGTAATGGGCGGCACGCGAGGTCATATCGACCAGAATCGCCCCGTTTCTGAGATCGCTGAAATAGGGCTGCCATGTCAGCGAGCGAAAGCTGGAGATGTTGCGCCGGGTGGTCCGGGAAATCTCTTGCTCAATCTCTACCGTATCGGTGCCGGACTGCGCCAATGCGCCCGCGCCTGTCAGGCCGAGCGAAGCAGCGGCCCCGGAGGCCAGAAACGCCCGCCGGTCAAGGCGGGAACGCCGGTGATCATTCATCTTGTCGCTCCATCCGATGGGGTGGTGTGCTTTCCGGCGCATATTATGGCGGGAAAACCGCAGCCGCAATTCAAATGGGCGTCAGAATGCGCCTTCACGATCATATCAAAAGACCTCTGCATAAGGCTGTATCGCCCCCAAATACCCCGCCCGGCGCTTGCGCCGGGCAGCGCCTGCCTGCCCCCCGGCAGGCGCTCAAAACGCTTCAACCTTTTGGAACGTATGGACTTTATGGAAAGGTCATCGCCAATGCAGACTTTCAGGAAGAGCGCCCGCCCAGGCAGGCGGCTGCCCGGCCCGGTCAATATACAGAGGTCTTTGTAATCAATTTTGCGCCTTCACGATCATATGAGTTTGAACGCCCGCGCCGAACCGGTTAGAGCAACGGCGACGGAAACAGAGGCGCGCGCTCTTATGGTGTCGAAATTCGCAGCTTTCATCATCCTCGCCCTGGCGGTTGCCGCCTGTGCGCCACCTGCGGAAATCCGCTTCGGGCCGGATGGCAAACCCCTGCCAAAGGTCTACCGCATTGCTGATGCGTCTCAGGTGCAGTTCCGGATGCTGGATTCAGTGAATGCACTGCGCCGGGCGGCGGGGGTTGGTCCGGTGCGGCTGGACAACAGGCTGACCGCCGCCGCCGCCACCCATTCGCTCGACATGTCGGTGCAGAACCGGCCCTGGCATTTCGGGTCCGACGGGTCTTCGCCGCTGGATCGGGTCGCGCGGTCTGGATATGCGGGCGCGCTTCTGGGCGAAAACATTTCCGAGACCTACGAGACAGAGCTGGAAACGCTGGCCGCCTGGATGGAGCGCGCCGATACGCGCATGGTTATCCTCGACCCAAGAGCCTCCGCCATGGGCTTTGCCTGGCAACAGGACCGCAACGGCAAGATATGGTGGGCGCTGGTGATGGGCGGACCGGAGGCCATGATCCGGCAAGGCGTTCAGGGATAGATCGAAACCGGGGTTCCGGTTGTGACCATGGCATAGATGTCCTCGATCTCGTCATTGGTCACCGCGATGCAACCGGCGGTCCAGTCCGGCCCGCGCAGGCGGCGCGACAGTCTCGGGTCGCCGTGGATGAAGATGTCCCCGCCCGGATCCCGGCCAAGTGCCCGCGCCCGTGCCCGGTCCTGCGCATTCGGATAGGACAGCCCCAGGGACAGGTGAAAGGCGCTGTTCGGATTGCGGCGGTCAACGAGGTAATCGCCCTCCGGCGTTCGCCCGTCGCCTTCGGCCTGCTTGTGGCCATCGGGGGCAAAGCCGAGGTCGATATGATAGCGTTTCAGCACCCGGTCCCGGTGCAGCAGATACATGTTGCGCGCGCTCTTATAGACCACAACCCGCGTCACTTCCGGCCCGTGATAGGTTTTGAATCTGGACGTGCCGGGCTTGCCTGAACAGGCCCCTATCGTGCTCATGGCCAATAGCCCCTGAAGGAAGGTCTTGCGATCCATCCGCCTGTTTTCCCGGAAATTGCTCTTTGTGCAGCCATAGCGCATCCGGGGCGGGGTCGGCAACGGGAACGATGCGAAAGGTATCTAAAGACCTCTTGCATACCGTCCCGCCGCGCTCAGTCGGCCCCCCCCGTCACCGCGCCGCTGATCAGGTTTGTCCGGGAAAGCCGCTCGGCAAGACTGCCACGCCAACCGGACAGGTCGTCCATAAAGCGCTCTGCCGCCCGATGCGCCGCACGGGTCGCCAGCACCGCATCACCGGGCGAAACCGCCCGAAACCTGATCCGGTCTTCGGGGCGCGCCTGCGCCACCCGGTCGATGTCGGCGGTGATCACGGTGGCAACCTTCGGATACCCCCCGGTCGTCTGATGGTCCGCCAGCAGGATCAGCGGATCACCATGCCCCGGCACCTGAACAGAGCCACGCACCAGCGCCTCGGACGGGATCGACAGGGCGTCGCACGGCACAAGCGGCACCCCTTTCAGGCGCATTCCCATGCGGTCATATTCCGGCGTCACCTGAAACGGTTCCGTGGTCAGCGCCCGCAGCGCCTCGGGCGCAAAGTGATTCTGCTGCGGGCCGATCACCACCCGCACCGTGCCGTCGAGCACGGCAAAATCCGGGATCGGGAACGCCGCGTGCAGGTCGGGACGGGGCCGGGCGCGGGCAACGTTCAGCACATCCCCCGCCGTCAGCGCCCGCCCGCAGAGGCCCGAGGCCAGATGGACCGAACCGCTGCCCAACCATTCCGGCCCCTCAATCTGACCGGCAAAGCCCAGATAGCACCAACTGCCGGAAGGACCGGGACGGATGGACAGCTTCTGCCCGGCGCTCAAGGCAAAGACCGACCAGGCCGGTTGCCGCGCGCCATCAATGCGGATGTCGAAATCGCCACCGACCACCCCGGCGGTAAGCTGGCCGGAACAACAGGACAGCACAACGCCGCCAGGCGAAATTTCGAGTGCGCGAAACGTCTCTGGTCCCTCCAGCGCCCGGCGCAGAATACCGAACGCGGTGCGGTCCATCGGGCCGGACTCTGTCACCCCGTAGCGCATGAAACCGGGGCGTCCGCGATCCTGCACCGAGACGAAGGGACCGGCGAAGTCGATACGGAATGAAACGTTCACGCGCCCCCCTTCCCTTCCCTGCGGCGCTCATATTCCGCGCGGGAAATGCGGCGAAAGCGGACATGATCCCCCACGGCCAGCGGAAAGGCATCCCCGCCGTCGCCCGTGCGCAGAAACCGGAACGGAGAGCGCCCCAGCCGCCACCAGCCGGTGGGCAGGGTCATGGTGGTGACCAGGCTCTGCGGCCCGGCGATGCAGACCGTGCCGCCGGGAACATCGCGCACCGGGGTCTGTTTGCGGGGCAGCCGCAACCCCTTTGGCACACCGCCCATATAGGCGTATCCCGGCGCAAACCCATACATATAGATCATGTAATCGCCCGACATGTGGGTGTTGATCACCGCCTCGGTGCTCTGGCCGGTGCGTTCAGCGACCTCGGCCAGATCGGGCGCAAGTTCGGCATCATAACAGACCGGAACCTCCCGGACCGCCGGTGCCTTCAGGGCGGCAGGTTCCGGCGTCAGCGCCGACAGGGACGCCGAAAGCGTCTCATAATCAGTGATCAGCGGGTCATAGCCTATGAAAAGCGCTGTGTAAGAGGGGACGAGTTCGGTCACGCCGGGCAGTCCGGCGGCGGTCACCGCTGTCTGCATGGCCACCACATCGGCATGGATGTCCGGGCTGATATGGTCGCCGAGGCGCAGGATGACCCCGCAATCCCCGACCGGTTGGGCAAGAGGTGTCATGCGAACGGGCCGATGGTGAAACCGGCGTCAAGCAGCCGGGCGCGCAGGGTGTCGGCCATGGCCAGCGCCGTCGGCCCGTCCCCATGCACACAGACCGAACCCGCCGTCAGCCGCACCGGGGCACCGCCGACTGTCGGCATCAGACCGGTTTGCAGAAACCCGATCAGCCGGTCCGCCGCTTCGCCCGCGTCACGGATCATTGCACCCCGCTGTCCGCGCGGCACCAGACGGCCCTCGGGGGTATAGCCCCGGTCGGCAAAGACCTCTGAGCAGACGGGCAGCCCGGCGCGGGTGGCCTCTTGCTCCAGCGCCGTGCCGGAAATCGCCAGCAGCATGGCGCGCGCACCCAGAACAGCGCGGGTCGCCCGGACGATGGCCCCGGCAACCTCGGGTTCTTCCGCACCCCAGTTGCCCAGTGCGCCATGGGCCTTGACATAGCGCACCTCGGCCCCGGCGAGCGCCGCAACCCCGCACAATGCGCCGGTTTGCGCAGCGACCAGCCGCTCGATCTCGGTCACGCTCAACGGCAGGCGACGGCGGCCAAAGCCCTGCCGGTCCTCAAACCCCGGATGCGCGCCGATGGTCACTCCGGCGGCCTTTGCCGCCATCACGCTGTCGAACATGGTCATGGTGTCGCCCGCGTGTCCGCCGCAGGCGATGCTGGCGCTCGAGACGATCTGCATCATCCGCGCGTCGTCACCCATTTTCCACGGGCCGAAACTTTCCCCGAGATCGGCGTTGAGGTCGATGCGCGGCATGACATCCTCCGGCGGTCGGTGTGGCGGAACAGTTGCACCCGGCGGGCCGGGCGTCAAGCCATGGCCGGTATGGGGGGGGCGCGCCGTTCGCCCCATTGAGGGGTGAGGCCCGTCCCGGAAACGGCCCGGTGGACCGTTTCAGGGCCGAACGGGCGGAGCCCCATGACGGCGCGGCCCGGCCTTGCGACCGGGCGGACGGGTTAGCCGACTATGCGCACATATGCAGAGGTCTTGATAAGGGGATGGTGTGATGCGCCGCACAACAAAAGCGACGGCAGCGCCCGGCCCGGCGGGTGCAAAGCGCCCGCCATGGGG
>JPPB01000176.1 GCA_001483205.1 alpha proteobacterium 3107 | reverse complement strand
CGGATAAGGGCAGAGGGCGCGGCTTATCCGCGGATAAGGGCAGAGGGCGCGGCTTATCCGCGGATAAGGACAGAATCTATGACCTATTGGCTCAGCCGGGCCGCCGCCTGCCTGGGCGGGCGCTTTTCGCAACAGTTCAAATTGGCAATGATCTCACCATAAAATCCATACATTTCAACAGGTTGAGACGCTTAAAGCGCCTACCGGGGGGTGAGGCCCGTCTCGGAAACGGTCCGGCGGACCGTTTCAGGGCCGAACGGGCGGAGCCCCAAGGCGCTGCCCGACGTTCCGCCGGGCGGGATAGGGTGGCCGTCAATACGCCATTATGCAGGGGTCTTTCTTACGCAATGGCCTTTCAGCAGGAAATCCGCAACTCCGCCCTCAACCCGCCCAAACGCGCGCTGTCGCCAAGGCGCAGCGCCCCGCCATGCCGATGCGCGATGTCGGCGGCGATGGACAGGCCCAGCCCGACCCCGGACCCCCGGTTCTGATTGCGCGCCGGTTCCAGCCGGGTGAACGGCTTCAGCGCCTCCTCCCGCCACGCCTCCGGGATGCCCGGCCCGTCATCCTCGACCACATAGCGGATCGCATTGCCGGTGACGGTCACGCTGACCTCTCCCCGCCCGCCATATCGCGTCGCGTTCTCGATCAGGTTGTCGAGCGCCCTCGACACCGCCGCCCTGCGCAGGGAAACCGCATCATCCGCCCCCGCAGTCCGGGCCAGCGAAACCGCCTTGCCCGCCCGAACCCCGCGCCTGACCGCCTCTTCCGCCAACAGGATCGGGCGCGTCGGCTCTATCCTGTCAGAGGCATCCCCGCGGGCAAAATTCAGGAACCCGTTGAGCAGCCGCTCCATTTCGTCCACATCCTCGCGCAGGGGCGCGGCGTCGCTCTCGGGCATCATCGACAGGCCCAGCCGCAGCCGCGTCAGGGGCGTTCGCAAATCGTGACTGACCCCCGACAGCATCAGCGTCCGCTGTTCGATCTGACGCTCTATCCGGGCGCGCATTGCCAGAAACGACCGCCCGGCGGCGCGCACCTCGGTCGCGCCCGAGGGAACATAGGGCGTCGCCTGCCCCTTGCCGAATGCCTCGGACGCCGCCGCCAGCCGCCTGATCGGCCGCAGTTGATTGCGCAGGAACAGATAGGCAATCGCCGTCATCAGCAGACCGGTAAAGATCATCAGCACCAGCAACTGATGCGGGTTTGACGCCGACACCCTGCGGCGGGGGAACCGAATTTCCACCGGCCCCGCGCGGGTCATCACGCCGAAATGCACAACCTTGTCGTTTTCGGCAAGATTGATCCCGGTCACGCCGCTAAGGCCCTCTTTCAGCGTCAGGATGACAATCCGCCCCGACAGGTCATAAATCAGGCGGGTGTCTTCGCGCGGGATGACGCCATCAAGGGTTGCCGTGATCGACAGCGGCCCGGCGACCCTCTGCATTGCCTCAATGGCCGCCAGCCGCGAATCGGTCGCATTCGCCGCATCCAGCAGATAGCGCAGCTCACGAAGGACGTTCTGCGTCATCTGTCGGGTCACATCCTCGTAAAGGCGCTGGATAAAGACGACAGAGACGACAAGCTGAAGCACAACGACCGGCAGGATCAGGATGAGCGCCGCCCGCCCGTAAAGGCCGCGCGGCATATAGGTCTTGAGCCTGCCGAATTTCATGGCAAATTTCATGGCACAAGAGTAGCCGCCCCGGAAGGGAACGAAAAGCAGGATCATGGCTTTGCCGGACACACGCCCCGAGACAGGACGCGCCGCCGAGATCATTCCGGGGGTGCGGCGCATTCTGGCCCCCAACCCATCCCCGATGACCTTTTGGGGAACCAACACCTATCTGCTTGGCACCGACCGCGTGGCCGTCATTGATCCGGGGCCTGACAGTGACGGGCATCTGCGCGCGATCCTTAGCGCTGTTGAGGGCGCGCAGGTTGAGGCCATCCTTGTCACCCACAGCCATCTGGACCACTCCCCCCTCTGCCGTCGCCTGTCGGAAAGGACGGGTGCGCCGGTTTATGCCTATGGCGACAGTTTCGCAGGCCGCGCGCCGCATATGAAAGCGCTTACACGCCACGGGCGTATCGGTGGCGGAGAGGGCGTTGATAAGGGGTTCAGCCCGGACCGGCGGCTTGAGGACGGCGCGCGCCTGTCCCTGGGGTGCGGAGACCTGACCGCCCTGTGGACGCCGGGGCATTTCGGCAATCACATGTGTTTTGCCATGGAGGATGTGCTGTTTTCCGGGGATATGGTGATGGGCTGGGCGAGTTCGCTGATTTCGCCCCCGGACGGTGACCTGAGTGCCTTTATGCGGTCGTGCGGAAAGTTGATGGCGTGGGCGGACAGGCTCTGCCTTCCCGGTCATGGCGCGCCGGTGGAGGACACGCGCGGGCGTCTGGAATGGCTGATTGATCACCGCCAAAAGCGGGAACGGCAGATTCTGCGCGCCCTCGGGGACGGTCCGGGAACCGCAGCAGAGATCACCGCGCGCATCTATACGGCGGCGGGGCAGGGTCTGATGGCCGCCGCTGCCCGCAATGTTCTGGCGCATCTGATTGACCTGTGGATGAGAGAGCGGGTTGTCTGCGCGGGGCAGCCGGACGAATCGGCGTGTTTCCGCCTTGCGCCCGGGCGGTGAATTGCCCGCGATTTGTGACGAAAGCCTCTGGACGCCGCCCGGCGCGCCCGCTATATCGTCGCCTGTGTTCCGGCGTAGCTCAGCGGTAGAGCAGTTGACTGTTAATCAATTGGTCGTTGGTTCGATCCCAACCGCCGGAGCCAGAATATCCCCGTGATACAGCCCTCTGCGTGATGGCGGGAGCCGCCTGTTTGGGCCGCTTCGTCGGGTGGTTGCGCGAACAATCCGGCAGGCAGCGCCCGGCCCGGCGGAAGCGAAGCGCCCGCCGTGGGGCGGGGCGGGCGCTGCCCGGCGCAAG
>JPPB01000175.1 GCA_001483205.1 alpha proteobacterium 3107 | reverse complement strand
GGAACAGGTTCTGAACCGGCGCGGCTTTTCGGGGGCGCGGTCAGGGGCGGGGCCGCCCGGTTACTTGTAGCGCGCGTCGTTCAGTTTCCAGTAGACATTGGTGCCGCGAAGGGGCGAGTCCTCACCTATAAGATCGACGGGCAAATTGCCCTTGTCATTCTGCGCGCTCGCGTCAGCGCCTGCGTCAAGCAGAGCCTGAATCACCGCCGGGTTTCTGTTCAATAGCGCCGCATTGTGCAGGGGCGTCAAACCGCCCTCGGCGCGCGCGTTGGGGTCAGCACCTGCGTCGAGCAGGGCCTCAATCACCGCCGGGTTTTCGTTCCATGCCGCCGCCCAGTGCAGGGGCGTCCAACCGTCCTTGTCGCGCGCTTCGAGGTCAGCGCCTGCGTCAAGCAGGGCCTGAATGACCGCCGGGTTCTCATTGGACGCCGCCAAGTGCAGGGACGTGCTGCCATCCCTGGCGCGCGCTTCGAGGTCCGCGCCACCGTCAAGCAGAGCCTTAATCACCGCCGGGTTTTCGCTATCCCGCGCCGCCCGGTGCAGGGGCGTATCACCGTCCTCGTCGCGCGCGTTGGGGTCAGCGCCTGCGTCAAGCAGGGCCTGAATGACCGCCGGGTTCTCATTGGACGGCGCCCAGTGCAGGGGCGTCATACCTTCAAAATCACCTTCTGCCAAGCGCGCGTTGGGGTCAGCGCCTGCGTCAAGCAGGGCCTCGATTACCGCCGGGTTTTCGTTTTCATACGCCGCCCAGTGCAGGGGCGTCCGACTGTCCTCGTCGCGCGCGTTGGGGTCAGCGCCTGCGTTCAGACAGGTTTGGACATCCTCAACGCTTGCTTCCTCGAAAAAGTATCGAGTCTTCCACTCGCCGCAATCAGCCGCCTGTGCCTGCCCGCCGGTCAGCAGCAAGGCGGCCAGTCCTGCCGCCAGAGTCATCATCTTCGCTTTCATGGTCTGTCCTTCCCTGTTCCCGGCCCGGCCTTTTGCCGGGTCACCCGCGTTTTCCTGCCACAAACGGCGCTGTGATTCAATACCAATGCTTTGTTATCTGATAACAACGGCGCAAACCGTGCAAATAAATATATGTTTTTCAATAGCTTGTCGATTGGATTTTCACCAGCCCCCCACTCACCCCCCTGCCGTCCCGCCATAGCGCCCCGCCACGCGGGAAACCGCGGCCTCGGGTGACATCTCTTCGCTCTCGCCCGTTCGCCGACAGGTCAGCTCAACAACCCCGGCCTTCAGCCCGCGCGGGCCGACGGTGATCCGCCACGGCAGGCCGATCAGGTCCATGGTGGCGAATTTGGCCCCGGCGCGCTCGGCCCGGTCATCATAGAGCGGCTCCAGCCCCGCACCCGTAAGCGCGGCATAAAGCGCCTCGCACGCGGCGTCGGCCCCGGCATTGCCCTGCTTCAGGTTGACGATCCCGCAATGGAACGGCGTTACGCCCTCGGGCCAGACGATCCCCCTGTCGTCATGGCTGGCCTCAATAATCGCCCCGACAAGGCGGCTGACGCCAATCCCGTGCGACCCCATATGGACCGGCACCCGCTCCCCTTGCGCATTGACGACCATGGCCCCCATCGGCTCTGAATACTTGGTGCCGAAATAGAAAATCTGGCCGACCTCAATGCCGCGGGCAACCCGACGGCGCGCCTCGGGGATTTCCAGGAATTTCGCCTCGTCATGGGTCTCGTCGGTGCGGGCATAGAGCCGGGTGAACTCCTCGGCAACCGCGCGGCAGGCGGCGGCATCGTCATAGGCCAGCGCGCGCGCGCCAAGGCGAATGTCGGTCACCGCGCTGTCATAAAAGACTGCGGATTCCCCGGTCTCTGCCAGCACGAGGAACTCATGGGTGTCATCGCCGCCGATCGGCCCCGAGGCCGCGCGCATCGGGATCGCCTGCAACCCCATGCGCTCATAGCTGCGCAGATAGCTGACCAGATGGCGGTTATAGGCGTGGAGCGCGGCATCCCGCGTCAGGTCGAACGTATAGCCGTCCTTCATATAGAACTCCCGCCCCCGCATGACGCCAAAACGCGGGCGCACCTCATCGCGGAATTTCCACTGGATATGATAGAGGGTCAGAGGCAGGTCGCGATAGCTGCTGATATGGGCGCGGAAGATGTCGGTGATCAGCTCTTCGTTGGTGGGACCATAGAGCATGTCGCGCCCGTGGCGGTCGGTGATCCGCAGCATTTCTTCGCCGTAATCGTCATAGCGCCCGGATTCGCGCCACAGGTCCGCCGGTTGGACGGTCGGCATCAGCATCGGGATATGCCCGGCGCGCTGCTGTTCTTCGTGGACGATTTGTTCGATCCGGCGCAGCACTCTGAAGCCGAGCGGCAGCCAGGAATAGATGCCGGCGCTGGCCTGCCGGATCATGCCCGCGCGCAGCATCAGGCGGTGGCTGGCGATCCGGGCCTCGCCGGGGGTCT
The DNA here is from genome assembly GCA_001483205.1 of alpha proteobacterium 3107. Taxonomy (GTDB): domain Bacteria; phylum Pseudomonadota; class Alphaproteobacteria; order Rhodobacterales; family Rhodobacteraceae; genus 3107. Next base: position 508 of record JPPB01000175.1, on the reverse strand, counting down.
CCTTGAGGACGGGCAGGAAGTAACGGCTAAGGCGCATGGCGGTGGCTCTGGCGTGAATATCGGTCAGGCATCGTCTAGGGGATCGGGCGGGGACAGGCAAGGGATGGTCTGCGTCGGGTCAGCCGTCGGAAGCGCCCTGCATGATGGCGTCGCCGGGCTGGACAGGTTGGCCACCTATAGCGTGGCACCGTAAGATTGATCACAGGCTTGACCCCTGATCCTGCCGGGGCGCAAGTGGCAGACCCTTTGCCGGGACAGATGCCCGACCCGTCCGAAGGGCAGCGCCCGGCCCGGCGGGTGCAAAGCGCCCGCCAGGGGGCGGGGCGGGCGCTGCCCGGCATTCTGCCGGGCGGGACGGGTTGGCCACTGACGCGCCAATAGGTCAGAGATATTGCCCTTATCCGCGGATAAGCCGCCCCCCGTGCCGGAACAGATGTGCGACCCGTCCGAAGGGCAGCAAGCGCCGGGCTGGACAGGTTGGCCACCCATACGCCATTATACAGAGGTC